>JALVAI010000505.1 GCA_027011235.1 Desulfobulbaceae bacterium | reverse complement strand
GGTGAAAAATACTGCTGGTACCAGTGTACCATCAAGGGCGGCCGGGAAGGAAGGGACCTGGATGCCGTGACCCTGGCCAGGGTATGTGAACAACTGGGGGCTGGAGAAATACTGTTAAACTGCATCGACAGGGACGGCACCAACTCCGGCTTTGACCTGGAGCTGATTAACGCAGTGCGCGCAGCCGTCTCCATACCGGTTATCGCCTCAAGCGGAGCCGGCAGCGCCCAACATTTCCTGGAGGTCTTCGCCAAAACCGATGCCGAGGCCGCCCTGGCCGCGGGTATCTTTCATCGTAAGGAAGTCCCCATCGGGGAAGTGAAAAAATTTCTGCGGGACAGGATAGAAATCAGACCCCTGTAAAAAAGCCGGGCAGAAAGCCCTTACCAGACCAGGGCGCCGTCTTCTTCCCGCACCCCGACCACGGCAATACCGGCCCGGTCGGCGGCCGCAATCATTGCCTCCCTGTCAAAGAGAAGGGACTGGCCTGCCTCAACGGCAAGGACCCTGCCGCCCGCCTCGGCCAGGGTGGCAATGGTTTTGCTGCCGGTGGCGGGCAGGTCAAAACGAAAATCCTGGCCCGGTTTTTTCAGTTTTACGACCACGGCCCCCCGCCGGTCGGCAAGTTGGCCGCCCCGCCTGATGGCCGCGTCCGTGCCCTCAATGGCCTCGACCGCAAGTACGGTCCGCTCCCGGACAACCACACATTGGCCGATGTCAAGACGACCAATCTCCCTGGCGATTTTCCAGCCAAACCTAATGTCTTCCACCTCGCCGGCTGTCGGCTTTTTCCTGGTCAGAATCCCGGCGGGAAAGAGCAGGTGTTCCAGGTAGATGGTCGAGGCCAGCACCCGGATACCCTCCTGTTCAAGGGTTTGGGCCACGGCCCGCAGGATGGCGTCATCCTGACGGGCATCGATCTTGTTCCACAGGCTCAACCCCTTGAAATCGGGCAGAACATCCCTAAATATTCTGGTCTTGGTAATGGCGCCGGCAAAGACCGCCTCGGTCACCCCATGTTTCTTGAAATGGTTGATTATTTTGCCAAGCTGGCCCAGCTTCACCCAGCAGAGATGATCGGCCTCCGCGGCAAGGTCGGGATCAGTCTCATTGACATGGGCAGCAGCCACAACCGCCCTGCCCCGCTCATGGGCGGCTCTGGCAAACAGCAGGGGAAACTGGCCGCCGCCGGCTATGAGACCTATGGGTATGGAATTCATATTTCGCCGCTCATACACTGACAGGTTATACCGGGTCCTCTTCTATCCGCTTGACCACGCCCCGGCTCGAGGTGCGAAAAAATTCCACCAGCCTGGTAACCTGTGGGCAATCGGGAATCTCGGCAAGGGTCATTTCCAGGGCATCCCTGGTCAACAGGTCCGGGGTGCGGAAAATTATCTTGAAGGCCTGGTCCAGCTTGGCAATGACGCCATTGTCAAGGCCGCTGCGCCGCAGGCCGATCTTGTTGATGCCGGTTATTCGCATCCGCTTTCTGGTACCGCTCAGGATGACATAAGGGGGAACATCCTTGCTGATGCCCGACATGCCGCCGATATAGGTAAACTCGCCTATGCGGCAGAACTGATGCACGGCCACCAGGCCGCCCAGATTCACATGGTCGCCGATCTCCACATGCCCGGCCAGGGTGGCCACGTTGGCCAGGATGGCATGATTACCGATACGGCAGTCATGGGCGATGTGGCTGTAGGCCATGATCATGTTCCCGTCCCCGATAACCGTTTTTCCATTGCCGTCCACAGTGCCCCGATGGATGGAGACATATTCACGGATCTGGTTGTTGTTGCCGATGATAAGCTCTGTCGGTTCACCCTGGTAATGAAGGTCCTGCGGCGGCGCGCCTATGGAGGCAAACGAGCCGATACTGTTATTGCTGCCAATGGTGGTGTGTCCGGCCACCACGGCATGGGCGTCAATAACGGAGTCAGCGCCGATCTTCACCGGACCGTCGATCACGGCATAGGGGCCAATGGTTGCGGAGGCATGAATCTCGGCCTGCGGATCAACCACGGCTGTTGCATGAATGGTCATATAATCGGTATCCTTCCCTTAATTCCCCGGCAAAAGCCATCCCGGGTATACACACGTAACTGCATGTGCTCCCGCAAACAGACAATCAATATAATACGGATGTGTCCGGGTACAAAGTAATGAAAATATCAAGATCAGCTATTCAGCCAAAGGTGGCCATAAGCTCCGCTTCCGTGGCCAGTTGATCATCCACATAGGCCTTGCCGGTCATCTTGGCTATTTTTGTCTTCAGCCTGATCATCTTCAGCTTGAAAATGAGCTGATCCCCGGGACGCACCACCCGGCGGAAACGCACCTTGTCCAGACCAGCGAAATAGACCAGGCGGTCACCAATATTCTCCGGGGCCGACAGGTAGGCCAGGATACTGCCGACCTGGGCCATGCCCTCAAGAATCAAGACACCAGGCATAACCGGTTCACCGGGGAAATGGCCCTGAAAAAACGGTTCACCCATGGAGACATTTTTCAGTCCGGTTATGGTCTTGCCCGCCTCAAGATCAATAATTCGATCAACCATGATAAAGGGATACCTGTGTGGTAACAAATCAAGTATCCCTCGAATATCAATGGGCATTGTTATGTTCTCCGCCATAGCTTCCATTATCATTACTCCATTTTTTCCTGCTGTATTTTTTCCAGCTGTAATTCAGATCTGATCTTGTTTATTTCGTTTCGCAGCCGGCGAATCTCTTTGGCCATTTCCGGCAAGCGCCGAAATGCAGCGCTGGCCCGGGCCCATGTCTTCACATCAATTGCCGGGGCACCACCGAGAACCACTCCGGCGGGCTGGTCATTATGCACGCCGCCCATGGCCGCCACCCTGACGCCGTCACCAATGGTGACATGATCGGCCACTCCGGCCTTGGAGGCCAGGATGACATTGCGGCCAAGTTTTGAGCTGCCGGCAATGCCTGCCTGGGCAACTATAATACTGTTCTCGCCAATCTCCACATTATGACCGATCATCACCAGGTTATCCAGGCGGACCCCGGCCCGGATGCGGGTGGTGCCAAAGGCGGCCCGGTCGATACAGGAATTTGCTCCCACCTGCACGTCATCATCCAAGCGAACCGTACCGACCTGTGGTTTGGTCACATGGACGCCGGTGCTGCGGTCAGTGGCAAAGCCAAAGCCGTCACTGCCAATCACTGCCCCGTGGAAGAGCACAACCCGGTTGCCAAGCGAACAGTCATGGGCGACCATTGACCCGGCGTGCAGGATACAGTCATCTCCGATTACCACATCATCTTCGATAATCACTCCCGGATGGAGGACAACCCGGTCACCGATCCGCACCCGTTCACCGATACAGACAAGAGGGCCGATGGTAACCTGGTCCGATATTTCACAGTCCTGGCCAACAACCGCGCTCTCGTGGATGCCCCGGGCATGAAAAGGGGTTGCCAGGATATGATTATGAATAATGGCCTCGGCAAGCCCGGGATCGCCGACCACAACCTGCGCCATGGCCAGGCCGTCTATCTCCCGGGGAACAAGACAGGCAGAGGCCGAACAATCGGTGAGCAGATCGGCCTGGCGCGGATCAACAAGAAAGGTCAGCTCACCCGGCCCGGCCAGGTCTATGGAATTGACGCCGGTTATGGGAATATTTCCGTGCCCGTCTCCGACCACCTTACCGGCAACAAGCGCAGCCAGTTCCTGCAGGGTATATGATTTTGCCATTATTCTCTATATGCACAATAAAAGTATGTCGAGAGCGGACAGGCGACCTTAGCCCATTTCCGGTTACTCGTAAAGTAAAACAGCAGAGCACCGCTGCTGAAATTCAACCAACTCCTTCTGCCAGGAGTGTTCCAGCTCGATGATATCCACTCCCTGTTCAAGAGCCTTGCGTACCTCCCTGTCGCCAAGGATCAGGTCCATGGGCAACCGTTCAAACTCATATTCATAGGGTGGATCTTTATAGGAAAATTGTTGCGGATACAGTTTCAACAGCGCCTGGAGCAGGGCAAGACTCGTCCGGTAGGGCATAAAGGACTGCATATTCGTCACATGCAGTTGAAATCCCAAGCACCCGGTCTGCGCCCATTTGCCCGAGGTCGGTTCAAAGACCAGCGGCCGCAGCAGACAGCCCGGCAGTTCGGTGGTTGCGATCTCGGCCAACACCTCATCCACATCAACAAACGGGGCACCAAAGAGTTCAAACGGCAAGGTCGTGCCCCTGCCCTCGGATATATTGCTCCCCTCCCAGATCACCTGGCCGGGATAGACCAGGGCGGTTGCAAAGGAGGGCATGTTGGGAGAAGGGAACACCCAGGGCAGTCCGGTCTCGGGAAAGAGCATATCACGGTGCCAGCCCTGCACCGGCACAACTTCGAGCTCGGCACCGATCCCCATTTCCTGATTACAGAGCAGGGCAAGTTCGCCCATAGTCAATCCGTGCCGCATGGGAATGGAATGAAGGCCGACAAAGGAGGCACAATCACTTTTGAGCAGATTGCCCTCCACCCGGCCGCCAAGGGGATTGGGCCGGTCCAGGATCACTACCCCGGTCCCGGTCTCGGCTGCGGTCTGCAGGCAATAGATCACGGTCCAGATAAAGGTATAGACCCGGGTGCCGACATCAACAAGATCGACAAGGAGCAGATCAATATCCTTGAACATGGAAGGATAAGGCTTTCTGGTCTCACCGTACAGGGAATAGAC
>JALVAI010000504.1 GCA_027011235.1 Desulfobulbaceae bacterium | reverse complement strand
TTGATGATGAACAGGATCTACCCGATATGATCAGGGATTTCTTTGAAGACGAAACCTCTTTCAATGTCCGTTCTGTAAACTCAGCGGAAAAGGGGTTGGAACTGCTGCCGGAACTTTGCCCCGATATATGCATGGTCGATATGCGCCTTCCGGGAATGGACGGCAACACCTTTATCCTGCAAGCCATCACGCAGCTTCCCGACTGTAAATTTATTATCCATACCGGCTCCTCCGAGTACACCATCCCCCCTGAATTACGGGAGAAGGGAATTACTCCAAAATCAATCCTCTTTAAACCAGTTATCGGCCTGCATCTCTATCTTGACAAGGTTAACGAATTACTTGCAGGCTGAGAGTGGGCATGGGGAACAACTTGATCACAGGTAATGCCCTGCAAAAAGATCAACGAACAATTTAAAAAATCAGGAGTTTTGTCAATGAACATTCATCCTGCCCCGGCACGGATTCAGCGAATTGTCTGTATGGTATCTATTGCCCTTGTGGTTGCCGTTCTTCCGGTGAGCGCAGAAGACCTTGATACCGTCCTCCAATCCGGGACCCTGAAACACCTGGCAATACCTTATGCCAATTTTGTGACTCCTGACAAAAAAGGACTGGATGTTGACCTGATGCATGCGTTTGCCGACTATTTAGGAGTGCGGTACGCATTTGTTGAAAGTACCTGGAGTACAATTATTTCCGATCTCATTGGTAAACAAATCAAGGTGACCGGGAACAATGTTTCGATTATCGGCAGCACGAAGAAAAAGGGACATATTATTTCCACCGGATTTACGATCCTGCCCTGGCGAAAAAAAATCGTTTCCTTTTCCAGGCAGACTTTTCCCTCTGGAATCTGGTTGATTGCACGAAGTGATTCCCGGCTTACCCCGATAACGCCAACCGGCAATATCAGCAATGATATTAAAATGGTGAAAAAGAAATTAGCCGGGGTGACGGTATTGGGTCTGCAGGGGAGTTGTCTGGCGCCAAGCCTCTACGGCATTGACAAAACGGGCGCTAAACTGCGTTTTTTCCCACCGGAAAACGACCTGGAAGAGATGATTCCCTCGATCATTGCGCACAATGCCGATGCCACCCTTATCGATGTGCCGGTGGCCCTGGTCGCCCTGACACGGTGGCCGGGAAAAATCAAGGTCATTGGCCCGGTGTCACAGCCACAGGAGATGGCCTGCGCATTTTCCCAGGACTCGCCAAAACTCAAGGCAAAATTTGACGTTTTTTTCCAACAGTTCAAAAAAAGTGGTCAATACCGAAAATTAGTTGAAAAATACTACCCTTCCGTCTTTACCTATTATCCGGATTTTGCCGATCAATAACAGCCTTGCAGGCAAGGAAGAAATACAGACCTCTAATAGAAGACAATTCCGGTGCATGCTGCACTCTACAACCGTGCTGATTTTTTAGCACTCAACCTCTTTCCCATGACCAATGTCCACTGGCAAACATCCCGGACCATCGGCACGATATATAATTACCGGCAGTTTTCTTTTACTCCTGTACATCATTTTTCTTCTTGTCTCCTATTACAGGAATACTACCGCCCTGCAGGGGGCATCTTTACGGCAATTTCAACTCGACGTCGCCCACAAGGCGTCTACATTGGAATATTTTTTCCTGGAACGCAAATATGATATCCGGGCGCTTGCCGATTCCCTGGAAATTCACACCTATTTCATCAACCTCAACATGGGAATGTCGAGGCAGTATGGATTGCAGGTCAGTCTCTTTGCCATCCAGAAACGAATGAATAGCATTATTGCCGACAAAACCATCGGCACCAGGGCTATTTATAAAGAATTCGCACTGCTTGACGAAAACAAACAGGTTCTTGTCAGTTCAGGAATACCCGGTCAACAAAGGGACACAAGCCGCCATTCATGGAAGTTCAGTGTTAATGACGGGTGCAAAGAACCGGAACTCGTCATCCGGCGCAACAGGCACGGAAATGAACTTGCGCTGATAGTGCCCTGTCTGTTTAAGGAAAAGGTCGTTGGCTGGGTGGTGGCATGGTTGCAGCCGGCAACGCTGTATGACCATTTCCTTGTCCCCACGCCATCTCTCTCCAGCAAGGTCTTCTACCTGACCCTTGCCGATGGTTCAAGGGTCAATCCGCCGGGAACAGACCCAGGCATCCTGCCCTGGAAAAAATTGCAGAATTTTCCTGCCTCATCAAATCATCCCCGCCGTTTTTCCATCCGGGATGCCCAGGGACAACCACAGGACTACCTGATGACCCGGGTGCAGGTTCATCCCTTTTCGCTGTATCTTACGGCCATTGTCAAGGCAAGGGAAATAGAGGGGAACCTGAAAACATGGCAGTTTGTTGTCGCCGCCGCCGCCATGATATTTCTGATCCTGGCAGGACTTTTCTGGGCCATTCGGGCAAATATCAAACACCTCGTTCTGGCGGTGCGTTTTGATGAATCAAGAAAACAACATCATATTCTCACGGAAAAAAACATACTGCTCAAGGATGAGATCAACAGACGACAACGGGCCGAGCAATATCTGCTGGAAAATACAGAACGGTATCGCAAGCTGTTTGAGTTCTCCAGTGATGCCATCCTCATTCTTCGGGGTTCCACCATAATCGCCTGTAACAAGAAAATCGCAAAACTACTCAAACTGAAACAGGAAATGATTCCCGGCTTGACCCTGGCAGCCCTGTCCCCGGAGCGGCAAGACGACAACAACAATTCAAAAAAAGAACTCCGGCAAAAGATAGACAGGGCATTGGACACCCCGCAACACTTTGAATGGTTATTGAAAACAGCCGACGGAACCCTGCTCTATACTGAAATCAATATGTCGGCAATCCTGTTGAAGTCCGGTACCATTATCCAGGTCCTGATCCGGGATATAACCGAACGCAAACAGACCCAGGAACTCCTTGTTCAGACTGAAAAGATGATGGCTGTGGGCGGACTGGCCGCAGGAATGGCCCATGAAATAAACAACCCCCTGGGTGTTATACTTCAGGCTGCCCAAAATATCGTCCGCCGCCTTGGGACTGATCTGCAAAAGAATCACACCATCGCGGAATCGCTGGGTATGGACCTGGAGAGGATGCAGCTCTATCTTGACAGCAGAAAGGTGTATTCCTACCTGAACTCAATCCAGGCCGCTGGGGAAAGGGCGGCTAAAATTGTACAGACCATGCTTGAATTCGGGCGATCAAATAAAACCGCTGAAAAAGAATCCTGTAATATCCATACACTTCTGGAGGACGCATTGACCCTTGCCGCCTCTGATTATGACCTGAAAAAAACCTATGATTTCAAAAAAATTTCCATCTCCCGGGATTATGACATTTCGGATGAGGTGTACTGCGCCCGAACGGAAATCGAACAGGTCTTTTTCAATATCATTAAAAACGCCGCCCAGGCCATGGCCGCAAACAAAGATGCCGGCAAGATTCAGTCTTTGCAGGTGCGCACGAAAAATACCGGTGATAAGGTGATCATCACCATCTCCGACAATGGTCCGGGCATCAGTGCCGCGACACAAAAATCAATTTTTGAACCGTTTTTTACCACCAAACCCGTGGGAGAAGGAACCGGCCTTGGCCTGTCGGTTTCCTATTTCATCATCACCTCCCATCATAACGGCCGCATCACCGTGGACAGCCGGCCGGGCGTGGGAACCACCTTTACCATTACCCTGCCCGCAGGCAAAGAAGAGAAAAAAACCGCAGAACAAACCAGCATGGCTGAATCATGATGGCGTCGTAAAAACTTCGATCTACTGTGTCGTGTGTTCCGGGGCGATTCACAACATACTATTTGTATAGTTGAGACCCGCCCCGGAACACTACTCCTTGTATATCTGTGTTTTTACTTAGCCATCTTTGAAAAAGTTTGGAGTTTTTACAAGTTCATCAATCATAATTATGACATAATGCGCAGAATGCAAACCATAACAACGGAAAAAATCTCACCGTTTGCCATAGCCGCCGCCACCGGGGGTGCAAATGCGAATGCGATCACCCGGGCGGGCGGCGATTTCATTTTTACCACCCAGATTTAGTACCCGGCCATCCCTGGTGAAAAAAAGATTTTCTCCCCGTTTGCCAGGTTTTCCTTCGGCAAGACCATAGGGTGCAAAAACACGGCGTTCCGAGAGAATGGCCACCTGCAAGGGCGCAAGAAACTCTATCTCCCTGACCAGACCGTCACCACCCCTGTACCTGCCTTGGCCGCCTGATCCCCTGCGAATGGAAAATTCCCGCAACAGCACAGGATAACGCCGCTCAAGGATCTCCGGATCGGTGATCCTGGTATTGGTCATGTGGGTATGGACTCCGGACTGACCATGCCAGCCCGGACCGGCCCCGGCGCCGCCGCCGATGGTTTCATAATAGCCAAACCGGTCATTGCCAAAGGTGAAGTTGTTCATGCAACCCTGGGAAGCGGCCGCAACGCCAAAGGCCTTTAAAATCACATCGACCACCCGCTGCGAGGTCAACACATTGCCGCCGACCACGGCCGCTTCGGGAGATGGATCAAGCAGACAGCCCCCGGGGATGTGCAGACGGATGGGCAGCAAACAGCCGTAATTAAGCGGGATGTCCCTTTCCACCAGACACCGCAGGCAGTAAAGGATGGCCGACTGGGTAACGGCCCGGGGCGCGTTCAGATTGCCCCATATTTCCGGGCCGGTGCCGCTGAAATCAAAGACGGCGCTGCCGTCCCTACGGTCAAT
>JALVAI010000503.1 GCA_027011235.1 Desulfobulbaceae bacterium | reverse complement strand
TTGCAAGTCTCATCTTAGATGAATTGTTTAAAACAGGTATGTCGGTAATATAGTATCCATGATGACAAAGGACATACAGGACCTAAGGAGGAGAGGGCACAGGATGGGGTGGCAGGAAGACATAAAAAAAGGCTTTATCTCGCTACTTGCGAGATAAAGCCTTGAGGGTGCCTTGAATATTTGGTGGTGCCGAAGGGGAGAGTCGAACTCCCACGGGCATGCGCCGGCTATACCATGAGTTTAACGTATTTCCATGCAACATGTTAAAATAAAAGGATTTATATGGGATTTTATTGCTAATTGTTCCCCTTTTAATACAGGTAACCGAGCAGAAAAAGTGGGCGTCGAATACCGCTGATCTCAGTTGCATGTGATAAAATAATTTTACGCTCCACCTTTATGCCTTTGAACTGAGAACGCCCTTTTCCTTTCCCGCCAACTTCAAGAACAATATTTCCCTGTTTATCCCGTACCAGGAAGTCGGGAGTCTTGCTCCCTCTGGTACTCTTGAGATAATGAAATTCAATGGACGCGCCTGTCAGCATCTCGGCGAAGAAATCCTCACGTAATCCTCCAATAACATACTCATAATCATTATAAAGAAGGCGGTACGGCGGAGTAAGGAGAACTTTTGGTTCCCGCATAACACCAGTCCCCTTTGGGAAAACCACATGAGTCACCAGTGCCTGTGTGAGGATGTTCAGGTAGGATTCGGCTTTGTATTTGGTAATGCCGATGTTTCGTGAAATTGAAGAATAATTTATGCCGTCAACAGTTGATTTCCCGATGAACCGCATCATTTTTTCTATGACCGGGAGTTCTTCCACCAAAAGTGGTATGACCTGAGGAATATCACGGCTGATGATCTTTTTCAGAATATTGGCAAGAAGTGGGATCGGGTCAGGTTCGTCCAATGCAAAAGGGAGAATGCCGCCACGGAGGTATTCATCAAACAGGTAGCCGTAGCGAAGATGGTCTCCGGTCCAGTTTTCTTCGATGATATCCTGCAGGCCAAGAGTCGGTAGCAGGACGTCGTTTTTGAAGTAGATGTATTCTCTGAAGGAAAAGAGAGGCAGCTTGAGGACATGAACACGACGGGACAGATCATAAGATGATTGGGCGATTGCCAGAGCCACAGAACTCGTGAATATGATCTTTAATCCCAGGGAGTCGTATATTTTTTTGAGCTGAGCGTCGTAGTCTTTCTGAAAATGGATTTCATCAAGGAGCAGCAACCTGATCTTCAGGGTTTGCTGTAAGTGGTTGGCGATTTGAAAAAGATCGTCCGAGGTGACAGTGTCCACCGAAATATAGAAGGCATCTTTTCGGTCTGTCAGCAGCTGTTTCAGGAGGACAGTCTTGCCCGCCCCGCGAGGACCGATTATCCCGGTAAAATGTTTTCCACGCGTATTCTGCAGGGTTCGGTAAAGCAGGCGCTGGCGATTGTATTTCTTCCCCTCTTGCCTGGCTAACTGGTCCAGTTCGAGAAGATAATTGAATTCCACGGCACATTCCCTGTTAGTTTTGTCCTGATTCGTCAAGTCATTTTACGAAATGATATGCATTTTGTCAAATAGCTTGCCAGAATGCATCTTGGTGGAATGATTTTTGTGAGATGTTGTCACTACACCCGAGGGCGATGTTTGGGGGTGGAGAGGGGACAAGACAGGAAGGCACAAAAAAAGGCTTTATCTCGCTACTTACGAGATAAAGCCTTGAATATTCGATGGTGCCGAAGGGGAGAGTCGAACTCCCACGGGCATACGCCCACTAGACCCTGAACCTAGCGCGTCTACCAGTTCCGCCACTTCGGCACGACGTGGGAGAATATGCTCGGCAAAAAGGATTTTGTCAAGTATTTCTTTCGTTGGAAATGCAGAAAAAACAGTGTCCGGCCACGGGAGCGTAACGTCCTTTTTGTCGTTGGGATTTAATGAAATTCATATCACAAAGAACGAACTGTTTGCGAGTTTTGCTCAGGTGGAGTACAAATCTCGCTCTGATGAGAGTTGTTCAGATAGAGTCTTGGTACGAGAGATGAATCATCACGGTTGGACCGGATTTTATCGTTCCGGCCATAACAGATGA
This sequence comes from Desulfobulbaceae bacterium, assembly GCA_027011235.1. GTDB lineage: Bacteria > Desulfobacterota > Desulfobulbia > Desulfobulbales > Desulfobulbaceae > DRLX01. The sequence continues at coordinate 13,279 of JALVAI010000503.1, read as the reverse complement.
TGAAAATTGTTCAGAATGATAAGACTTTGTAACGGTTCCCAGATAAGAAGAGCAGGGATTTTTTATCTTTTTTGGTAAAGTTGAGTGCGAGCGGGCCGGAAGGCTATGGAAATATATACAGATCTTAAACAGATACATCAGCCGTTTTCCAATGCCTTTGTAACGATAGGCAATTTTGACGGCGTTCACCTCGGCCACCAGATGTTGTTTTCCGAGGTTGTGAACAAGGCGTATAATCAGGGGGGTGTCAGCGTCGCCGTCACCTTTGATCCCCATCCCCTCAAGGTCCTGCGACCTGACGGCATCCGGTTAATATCCACCACCGAACAGAAGATTAACCTGATCCGGATGGCCGGTATTGATCACCTGGTGATTATTCCGTTTACCCGGGAGCTTGCCGCGACAACGGCCGCCGATTTTGTTGATAATGTTCTTGTCGGTACCATTGGTCTCAAAGAGCTGGTTGTCGGTTATGACTATGCCTTTGGCAAGGGGCGGCAGGGAAACATTGATTTTCTCAAGGCCCGGGGCCGCGAGTTGGGATTTCCCGTGACCGTTGTCGAGGCCCATTATGAAAACGGTATGCTGGTTTCCAGCACAAAAATTCGGGAACTGGTTACCGAAGGAAGGATGGTGGACGCCCGCCGGCTGCTCGGGCGCTGCTATCAGATCCATGGTGAGGTACAGCGGGGGAGACAACGTGGTGGCCGGGAGCTGGGTTTTCCCACCGCCAATTTGAAATTAAGCGAGGAAGACCTCTGTCCCAAGACCGGGGTATATGTCACCCAGGTCGTTTATGGCGGCAAGATCTTCGGCGGTGTTTCAAATATCGGCTATAACCCTACTTTCGGGGAAAATAAACTGGTGGCGGAAACCCATATTTTTGATTTCAACAGTGATATCTACGGCCATCCCATTAAAATCAACCTGTTGCGCTATCTGAGGGGAGAAAAGAAATTTGACACGGTGGCCGACCTGGTCGCCCAGATCCGGCTTGATATTGCGACCGCCCGCCAGGTCCTGCTTGAGGCTGGCAACGAGCCGCTCTTTTCCTGTGAGGACAGATGGTCAAAGTAGGGAAATTATAATCGAAACTATAACATGATACCTTGTTTTTCCGACGAAGCACTTGCCTCTTGCGAATTTATGCATAATGTTTATGAAATTATATTTTCTCCGGCTGCAGTGTTCTTTCAGGGTGAAAGAGTGTCGGTGAGAGAAAAAAGATGAACCAGACACCGTCAAAGGATAGTTCATGGCTGAGAAGGAAAAACAGGTTGACCTGAAAACCGTTATCGCGGACCTTGAAAAGGTCTGTGCCGAAAAACCGGAAAACGTGATTGCCCATCATCAACTGGGCCTGGTGTACCGGCAGGTTGGCCAGGTTGACAAGGCGATAGCGGCGCTGGAGCGGGCCCTTGAGCTTGATGAGCATTCGGTGGAAAGTATGATCAATCTCGGGGCAATACTTTTTGACCGGGGAGAGATCGATCGGGCGCTGGCACTCAATGAAAAGGCCCTGGCCATAAGCCCGAATATGGCCGAGGCCCATGTCAACATCGGTCTTATCCGCCAGCGGCAGGGAATGGTTGATGAGGCGATCAAAAGTTATGACCGGGCCATCCAGATAGATCCGAATCTGTTGACGGCCTGGATCAATCTCACCAGTGCCTATACCATGAATCAGCAGGATGAAAAGGCGGTCGAGGCCGCCCGCCAGGCCGTCACCCTGGAGCCTGATTCATCGATGGCCCGCAACAACCTGGCCGTTGCCCTCTATTTTAACGGGGAATATCAGGAGGCCAAAACTAATGCCGATAAGGCCGCTGATCTCGGTTATCCGGTTGATCCCCGTTTTCTCGAGGCCCTTGAGCAGAAACTGGCCGGTTGATTATGGGAGCCAAGTCGGATGCGACAGGTAAACCCTGGTGTCCGTTCTGCGGAATGGATGTGGCCCGGCCCAGGGAAGCCGCCCAACGGAAAATGACGGAGTTTCCTGTTGGCACCTGTGAATGCGGGGCGGTCTATGTTGCGGATGCCACCGGCCACAATATCGGTTCCGCCATGGTGGAGTGTTTGGTCTATGCCTGCAATGATGAATGGGATCTTGCCTGGGAACTGATTCCCGAAGATGATTACCTGACCGGCAGAATAGAAGATTATGATGAACTCACCCATCAGGTTGTTCCAAAACGTAACCTTGATGGTCGCGCTGTCCGGGGGGTTCTCTATTTTGTCCGCCTGCATAAGGAAATTTCCGAAATTGTCGAGAGGTTTCAACGCAAACGGGACCTGGAAGAGGCGATAACGCAGCCGGTCGGCGAGGATTTTGTTCCGGAAAAAAAACAAACATCTTTCCCGGCGCCGCAAAAGAATCGCCAGGGACCGAAACGACGGACCAGCAAAAGAGAGGTCAAGGCGCTGGTTGATAAAAACGCGGTGGATGAGTTGGCCGCCCTCTGTTTTGAAGACAGGCGGACCCTGCGTTTTCTGCAGCGTTTACTGTACCAGCCCGACCAGCGGCAGCGATATAAGACAGCCTGGATCATGGGCCAGGTCTGCGCCCGGGTCGCAAGCCGGGAGCCCGGTCCGGTGGCCGACCTTCTGCACCGGTTGTTCGAGGCCTGCAGCGACTCCGCCGCCACCCCCTGGGGCATGGTGGAGGCCATTGGCGCAATCATAGCGCTCAGGCCTGATATTTATGGCGCCTTTACCCGGCACCTGCTCAACTTTATGGGCGATCCCTCGACCCAGGAGGCGGTTTTGTGGGGATTGGGGGAGATTGCCGCTCCCCGTCCGGACTTGATTCGCAGCACGCCCTTTTACTCGACCTTTCACTTCCTGGGCCATGACAATCCGGTGGTGCGCGGACTGATGGTGAGGCTGCTGGGAAGAATACGGGCAACCGAGGCCCTGATGCAGATTATCGGTTTGCAGCAGGATGACAGTGAAGTGACCTTTTTTGACCAGGGTGACATGATAACGACCACGGTTTCCGAACTGGCCTTTGCCGCAGTCAAGTTAATCAGGCACGGTCCACCAGGGTCGGAAAGCACAGAGGAGCGAGACAATGGTAAGTGAACATATTCAACCGCTGAATTCCATCGGTCCCGTGGATGACGGTCCAGCCGCCGATGATGACAAACTGAAAAATCCCGCCCGCCGCGATTATGTCAAGGGCCGCGAGCAGTATACGGCTGGTGATTATGCCGCTGCCGCCCATTCGTTCCACAATGCACTGCGCGGGTTTGAAGAGCAGAATGATAAGCAGGGAATTGCCAATGCCTCTGACCGGCTGGGGGATGCCTGCATGGGGCGGGAAGAATACGCAATGGCCCTGGAGCATTATGAGCGGGCTAAAGGCATTTGCGAACAAGAAGAGGATTCCTTTTCCCTGCTGGCCCTGCATAAAAAAATGGCCGTCTGTTACCGAAAGCTGGACCGGCTCGATGAGGCGCTGGACTTACTGTTTGACATGCTTGAGCATTATCAGGTGTTGAAAAATCCCAAGGGAGCGGTTGATATTCTGACAGTCATGGCCGAGGTGTTTATCCAGCAGGGCCGCATATCCGAGGCAGCGGATGCCTACAGGACCGTTTCTTCCATTCATGCCAACTTCAAGCATAAACGCCTGGCAGAGGAATTTGCCAAAAGGGCGGATGATCTGGAGGCGTGAACAGTGTTTACCGGCATTGTCCAGGGAATCGGAACGATAACTGAAAAACGTGCTGCCGGCGGCGGCATGGTATTTGGCCTGGAGGCGGGGTTTGACCTGACCGATCCGGAAGAGGGCGAGTCCATTGCCGTTAATGGCACCTGCCTGACAGCGAGAGAGATCAACGGTCGCCGTTTTCTGGTCGATGTCTCGCCGGAAACTCTTTCCCGTACCGGGCTTGGGTTCCTGAAAGTGGGAAGCCGGGTAAACCTTGAGCGGGCGCTTCGTCTCAGCGACCGGTTGGGCGGCCATCTCGTCAGCGGCCATGTCGATGCCCTGGGGCGGGTTGAAGATCGGCAGGCCCGGGGTGATTTCACCCTCTTTACCTTTTCCCTTGACGAGGGCCTTGCCCGGTATATTATTGAGAAGGGTTCCATCACCATAAACGGGGTGAGCTTGACGGTCAACAGTTGCAACGGCAACAGATTTTCCGTCTCCATAATTCCCCATACCCTGGTTGTAACCACGCTTGGGGAACTGAAAATTGGTGATCGGGTCAACCTTGAAGTTGATATAATCGGCAAGTATGTGGAAAAACTGCTTGCCGAGCAGTCAACACCGCAGGACCGAGGAAGCAGAATCAATCCCGCCTTTCTGGCGGAACATGGTTTTTTACGATAGACCGGCATGGCCGGATCAAAATAACGAGGTTTACAATGGCTGTCAGCCCTATAGAAGATGTCATCAAGGATATTCAGGATGGCAAGATGATCATCCTTGTTGATGATGAGGACCGGGAAAACGAGGGCGACCTGTGCATGGCCGCGGAGAAGATAACGCCGGAGGCGATCAACTTCATGGCCACCCATGGTCGCGGCCTGATCTGCCTGGCCATGAGCCCTGATATTATAGAACAGCTTGGCCTGCCCATGATGGTGCAGAACAACCAGTCTCCTTATGGAACAGGTTTCACCATCAGTATCGAGGCCCGTACCGGGGTTTCCACCGGTATTTCGGCCGCTGATCGTGCCCGGACCATCGAGGCAGCGGTCGCCCCGGATGCCACCCCCCGGGATATTATCAGCCCTGGCCATATTTTTCCGCTTCGGGCCCGTGAAGGCGGCGTCCTGGTGCGGACCGGCCAGACCGAGGGCTCGGTTGATCTTGCCCGGTTGGCCGGACTGCGGACAGCAGGCGTGATCTGCGAGATCATGAAGGACGATGGTACCATGGCCAGGATGCCTGATCTGGAAAAGTTTGCTGCCAAGCATGATATTAAGATCGCCACCATTGCCGATCTTGTCGCCTATCGGTTGCGCAAGGATGTACTGGTGCACCGGGCCGCCGAGGCACGGCTGCCGACTGAGCATGCCGGAGAGTTCAGGGTCATTGCCTATACCAATGATGTTGATAATTTTGAGCATATTGCCCTGGTCAAGGGCGAGATCGATTCGGACAAGCCGGTAATGGTGCGGGTGCATTCCGAATGTCTGACCGGCGATGTCTTTGGGTCTGCCCGTTGTGATTGCGGTGAACAACTGCATGCGGCCATGCAGATGGTCGACCAGGAGGGAACCGGCGTGGTCCTCTATATGCGGCAGGAGGGACGGGGTATCGGCCTGGTCAATAAACTGCGCGCTTACAAATTGCAGGATGAGGAGGGCCTTGACACCGTTGAGGCCAACGTGGAACTGGGATTTAAGCCGGACCTGCGCGATTATGGTATCGGTGCCCAGATTCTGCGTGATCTTGGGGTCAGGCAGATGCGGTTATTGACGAATAATCCTAAAAAAATCGTGGGACTTGAGGGGTATGGCCTCAAGGTAACTGATCGGCTGCCCATAGAGATTCCCGGGGATAAGGAAAATAAACACTATCTGCGTTGCAAACGGGACAAAATGGGGCATCTGCTTGAGTTATACGGCCAGGAACCGATGCAGAATGTGCGCCGGGATCCCTGATACAACGCTTGCTTCCCCAATCAAACAATCGTGGAATGGAAAGGTTAAGGAATGGCTAAATATATAGAAGGTAATCTCCAGGGGCAGGGACGAAAAATCGGTATTATCGTTGCCCGGTTCAATTCGTTTATCTGTGAAAAACTGCTGGAAGGGGCGCTCGACTCCCTGATACGTTCCGGAGTGGCCGATGATGATATAGAGGTGGCCCGGGTGCCGGGCGCATTTGAAATACCGCTGGTGGCACAGAAAATGGCCCGCTCCGGCAGGTATGATGCCGTTATTTGCCTGGGCACCGTTATCCGCGGGGCCACACCCCATTTTGATTATGTGGCCGGTGAGGTGGCCAAGGGAACGGCCCAGGTCATGCTTGACACCGGCGTTCCGGTTCTTTTTGGCGTCCTGACCACGGAAACCATTGAGCAGGCCATTGAACGGGCGGGAACCAAAGCGGGCAACAAGGGCTCGGATGTGGCTGTTGCCGCCCTGGAGATGATCAGTCTCATGGAAGGTATCGGCTGATAAGTCGCCGGAAACCGCTGTATATGGGATTACGAAGAAAATCACGGGAACTGGCCCTCCAGTTTTTTTATGGCCATGATTTCCAGGGCCGTTCCTGTGATGAAGATGCCCTGAAAAGGGAGTTGGCCGAATTTACCGCCAATTTTGATACCGGTAAAAAAGTCCTGCCCTATGCCGAGCAGATCATAAAAGGCCTTTGCTGTCATCTTGAAGAAGTTGATGAACACCTTGCCCGGCATGCCCATAACTGGCGAATCGAACGTATGTCAGTGGTGGATCGAAATCTCCTGCGCATTGCCGCCTGGGAGATGTTGTACAATGATGAGGTTCCCGTCCAGGTCGCGATTAACGAGGCCCTGGAGATCGCCAAACGCTATTCCGCTCCGGATGCCGTAGCCTTTATCAACGGTATTCTCGATGCCCTGCAAACCGGTACCGGCACGGTCTGAATATTTTTCCGTCGGCCCATCTTCTTGCCAGTTATGCCGCCACAAAAAAAAGGAAAGAATCAGCATAAATCCGGTCAGGAGGTCCTGGCGGTTTTTTTCCTCTTTTCTGCCCTTTTTCTCCTGCTCTGCCTGGTCAGTTATGCGCGTCCCCTTGTTGCCGCCCATCCCCATATCCAGCATCCCGCGGATAACTGGTGCGGAACCATGGGCTATTATGTTGCCTATTCCCTGTTTTCCTTTCTTGGCCTGACCGCGTTTTTTCCAGTACTTCTTTTCCTGTATCTCGGAATTGTGGCGTTATTTCCCGGCTCTGTCATGCGGCGGCTGCCCTTTGTCATGGTCGGGATTACCGGCCTGTTGATCGCCTCATCAGCTCTGCTTGCCCTGGCACCGCAGATTGTTTTCCCGCCCGGTTTCATCCCACCCGGCGGCTATCTCGGCGCCCTGGTTCTGGGATTGATCGGCCCGGTCCTTGGACAGGTTGGGTCCATACTGGTGCTGGGGCTGGTGCTGATTTTTTCCCTGATGGCAGCTGTCCAATTTTCTCCTGTCCGTACATTTATCTGGTTGTTCGGCAGGGCAAAGAGCATTGGAGAAAGTATCGGCAAAAGTGCTGTTCGCCAATCCACAGAAAATATGGCTGACAGGCCTCAGCCCGTGGTTGCTCGGAAAGAACCGGTACCAGAACCTGATGATACCGTCCCGCCCAGACCCCTTGTCCATGAGCCTGTTGCCCGCGAGGTTCCTGCCGCCGACGAGTCAGGGGCGGATGAATTTGTCTTGAAGCCGGTCACCGGGGGGGATTTTCACCTGCCGCCGCTGTCGTTGCTGGAGAAAAAAGAGTCGGAGCAGCCACCCATTGACAAGGAACACTTCTATCAGGTGAGCAAGAACCTGGTTGCCAAATTACAGGATTTCGGAGTCCAGGGTAGGGTGGAGGGAATTTCTCCGGGTCCGGTGGTCACTACCTATGAATTTGCGCCGGCGGCCGGGGTCAAGATCAATAAAATTGTAGGACTTTCTGATGATATCGCCATGGCCCTCAAGGTGGACCGGGTCAGGGTTGTCGGTTCCATTCCCGGAAAGGCCGCCCTTGGCATCGAGATCCCCAATCCGGTGCGCAGGACTGTTTTTCTCCGGGATATTCTTCTGGGCCGGGAATACAGGAAGTCCGATTCCCTGCTCAGCCTGGCCCTGGGGTTTGACGTTGTCGGCAGGCCGGTTATTGCCGATCTTGCCCGCATGCCCCATCTTCTCATTGCCGGGGCCACCGGCGCCGGTAAATCGGTGGCCATCAATGCCTTTATCGCCTCGATTCTCTTCAAGGCCACCCCTGAGGATGTTCGCCTGCTGATGATTGATCCCAAGCGGATTGAGCTTTCCGTTTACGAGGGTATTCCGCATCTATTGCATCCGGTGGTTGTGGAACCGAAGATGGCGAGCAGGGCGCTGCTCTGGGCGGTGCGGGAGATGGAGCGCCGCTATCGGCTGCTGGAGGAATACCGGGTCAAATCTTTTGACTCCTATAACAAGGTTGCCGAGGAAAAACTGCCATATGTTGTTATTATTGTCGATGAACTTGCCGATCTGATGATGGTGGCCTCAAAAGATGTTGAGACATCCATTGCCCGTCTTGCCCAGATGGCCAGGGCCGCCGGTATGCATATTATTCTTGCAACCCAGCGGCCGTCGGTTGATGTACTCACCGGTTTGATCAAGGCCAATTTTCCCACCCGCATTTCCTTTAAAGTCTCCTCAAAGGTGGATTCGAGGACGATTCTGGACGGTTCCGGGGCAGAACATCTCCTTGGCATGGGTGACATGCTCTTCCTGCCGCCAGGCGCGGCGAAGCTGCAGAGAATCCACGGCGCTTATATCTCAGAGCAGGAAACGGAAAAATTGATTGAATACCTGAAAGAGCAGGGCGGCGCCGAATATGACGAGTCGGTCATGCAGGTTGTGGAAGAGGAGCCGGACCAGGGTGATGATGCGGAAAAAGAATACGATGCCAAGTATGATGAGGCGGTGGCCGTGGTGACGGAAACCGGGCAGGCATCGATTTCCATGGTCCAGCGCCGGTTACGGGTCGGGTATAACAGGGCGGCCCGCATGATCGAGATGATGGAAAAAGAGGGTATTGTCGGCCCGGCCGATGGCTCAAGGCCGCGGGAGGTCCTGGTCCGGAGCGGATATGACTCCTGATGATTGTATAACGCACCAGCGGAGAGATTTTTTTAGCGCAACCTTCAGTGGCATGCTGGCCGGTTTCCTGTCTGTTTTGATACGGTTAGATTAACAGGTATATGCACATGAATACGGTTGCGCCAGGCCCTGATTCACCATTTCATGATCACAGAAATAATTAGGTAGCGGCTGGTTTTTATGAGTATTCCTGATGAGTCCCTTAAGAATTTCTGAGAAGGTTTCGTCTGTCGATTTTGCTTGACATTGACCGCTGTACAAATTAAATGTTTCAGTCGGTTGTAAATGAGTGATTGTTCATTTTTTCCGTAGCCGACTAAACAATTAAAAAGGCTAAGGATAACAAAGGGTTGCTCTTTTCGGCCAGCGGTTGTCCGGCCTGGTGATTACGAAGTTGTGTTTATCCTCAGGCAGTGTGGATGGCCGTGCTGAAGAAGCTGAGGTTAATTGGTTCCGCATGAGCGGTGCCATAAAGGAAAATCCAAGTGAGGAGGTAGTTTAATGCCAAGTTACGTAGATCCTTCAAAATGTGATGGTTGCAAGGGCGGCGATAAGACGGCCTGCATGTACATCTGTCCGAATGATCTGATGGTTCTCAACGTTGAGGAAATGAGAGCCTACAATCAGGAACCGGATGCATGCTGGGAGTGTTACTCCTGCGTGAAAATCTGTCCCCAGGGTGCAATCGCTGTTCGCGGTTATGACGACTTTGTACCCCTCGGAGGTCAGGTGCATCCCATGCGTTCTTCCGATTCCATCATGTGGACGGTCAAGTTCCGCAATGGCAATGTGAAGCGCTTTAAGTTCCCGATTCGGACTACTGCTGAAGGCGCTGCCAACGAGTATGCAGGTGAGAAGGGTGCAAACCTGGATGATGAGTGTCTGCTTCTCGAGAGTGATCTGCCCACCCCGACCAAGCTGGCGTAATGCCCGTGTTGTAGGAAAAGCAGAAAAATCTATTCTGAAAAATTTTATTAGGAGATAGAAATATGGCATTACCGAATAAGCCGAGAGGTGAAATTGCTGCCGTAGTCGATCCGGAAGTTGTAGAGCACAACTGTGATATCCTGATTGTTGGTGGTGGTATGGCCGCCTGCGGTACCGCATTTGAGATTAAGAAATGGGCCGATGACAGCCTGAAAATCATCCTTTGTGACAAGGCCGCCATGGAGCGTTCCGGCGCTGTTGCTCAGGGTCTGTCCGCTATCAACACCTACATTGGCGAGAACGCCATTGAAGATTACGTCAAGATGGTTCGTAACGACCTGATGGGCGTTGTTCGCGAAGATCTTATTTATGACCTCGGTCGTCACGTTGACGAGTCGGTCAAGCTGTTTGAGGAGTGGGGCCTGCCGGTATGGAAGAAAGATGCCGACGGCAACAACCTGGACGGCGCCAAGCCTGCTCCGACCCTGCGCGAAGGCGGAACCCCGGTACGTACCGGTAAATGGCAGATCATGATCAACGGTGAGTCCTACAAGTGCATCGTTGCCGAGCCCGCCAAAAAGGCTCTGGGCGAAGAGAACTGCATGGAGCGTATCTTCATCGTCAAGATGCTGCTTGACAAGAACCTGGACAACACCATTGCCGGTGCTGTTGGCTTCTCCACCCGTGAGAACAAGGTTCATGTCTTCACCTGCAAGGCAGCCCTGGTTGCCTGTGGTGGCGCAGTAAACATCTTCCGTCCCCGGTCCACCGGTGAAGGTAAGGGTCGTGCCTGGTACCCGGTATGGAACGCTGGTTCCACTTACACCATGTGTGCCCAGGTCGGTGCAACCCTGACCATGATGGAAAACCGCTTCACCCCTGCCCGTTTCAAAGACGGTTATGGCCCGGTTGGTGCATGGTTCCTGCTGTTCAAGGCCAAAGTGCAGAATGGTCTGGGCGAGTTCTACGCCGGATCCGATGCCGCCAAGGAAGAGCTCAAGAACTACATGCCTTATGGCGCTTCCGCAGTTACCCCCACCTGTCTGCGTAACCATCTGATGGTTAACGAGTTCAAGGCAGGACGTGGCCCGATCTACATGGCCACCGATGTTGCTCTGAACGCCTTCCTTGAAGAAAAACGTGCCGCCGGCATGTCCGAGAAGGAAGTTAAAAAGTTCTGGAAACACCTCGAGTCAGAGGCTTGGGAAGACTTCCTTGATATGTCCGTTGGCCAGGCCGGCCTGTGGGCAGGCATGAACATCGAGCCTGAGAAAACAGGTTCCGAGATCATGCCGACCGAGCCCTACATGCTGGGTTCCCATTCCGGTTGTTGCGGTATCTGGACTTCCGGTCCGATGGAAGACTGGGTACCCGAGGTTGACGGTCCCCGTTCCCATCAGTACAAATGGGGTTACAACCGCATGACAACCGTTGACGGTCTGTTCACTGCCGGTGACGGTGTGGGTGCATCCGGTCATAAGTTCTCCTCTGGTTCCCATGCCGAGGGTCGTATCGTTGCCAAGCAGATGGTCAAGTACTGCCGTGACAAAACGCATACGCCTGAGATCGCCCAGTCCGCACAGGAGCTGGCCGACGAGATTTATGCACCTGTCAAGCTGTATCACGAGCATGTCGGCGCAACCACCCATCAGGACGTTAACCCCAATTATGTCAAGCCAGCCGGCCTGATGATGCGTCTGATGAAGGCCACCGATGAGTATGGTGGTGGTGTTGCTACCTACTACATGACCTCTGGTAAACTGCTTGGAATCTGCATGGATCTGCTTGAGCTGCTCCGTGAAGATGCCGAGAAGATGGCTGCCGGCGACCTGCATGAATTGCTGCGCGCCTGGGAGAACTACCATCGTATCTGGTGTGTTGAGGCTCATATCCGCCACATTCTGTTCCGTGAAGAATCCCGTTATCCGGGCTTCTACTATCGGTCTGACTTCCCGACCTGTGATGACGAGAACTGGAAGTGTTTCGTCAACTCCACCTATGATCCGAAAGCCGGTGAATGGAAGTGTGAGAAGGTCGAATGCATCAACATCATCGAGACCGATCCCTGGCTGTAAGATGACAGGAATCATCGCTTGATGATTGAATGTGAAATCTCCAGGCCCCTTTGCGGGGTCTGGAGATTTTTTCTATAATCGGTACGGTTTTTGTTTGAGTTGACGCGAAAAAATGCTATGTTTGCGCGTCAATTGAACCAGAAATCAACCTTTTCATCAATACCAGCAGTAATGGAGGTTAGGCATGAGTGACACTGCAGGAAATGGTGCGGTACTGGTTGTGGGTGGTGGTATCAGTGGTCTGACCGCTGCTCTGGAAGCAGCGGAGGTCGGAAACGATGTTTTTCTGATCGAAAAAAATCCGTATTTCGGCGGCCGTGTTGCCCAGCTCAATCAGTACTTCCCGAAACTTTGTCCCCCAACATGTGGCTTGGAGATCAACTTCAAAAGGATCAAGGATAACCCCAGGATCCGCCCCTATACCATGACAACTGTCAAATCGGTATCCGGAGGGCCGGGTAATTTTGAGGTTACCCTTGAAACCGCTCCCCGCTACGTCAATTCCAACTGTACGGCCTGTGGTGACTGTTCAGATGCCTGTACCGATGAGATTGACAACCCCTTTAACTTTGGCATGGACAAGTGCAAGGCCATCCGCCTGCCGCACGAAATGGCCTTTCCGCGTCGGTTTGTCCTTGACAAGGACGCCTGTTCCGATGAGTGCCTATCCGCCATTAAAAGCGCCTGCAAGTATGATGCGATAGAGACCGAGATGCAGGCCAAGACCTTTACAATCAATGTTTCCTCGATTATCTGGTCAACTGGTTGGAATCCTTATGATTATAAAAAACTGGATAATCTGAAACCCGAGTCCTCGTCCGCCATTATCACCAATATGATGATGGAGCGTATGGCTGCCGACAATGGACCGACCGGTGGAAAAATTCTCCGGCCCGGTGATGACAAGGAGCCCGAGTCTTTTGCCTTTGTCCAGTGCGCCGGCTCCAGGGATGAGAACCATCTTGAGCACTGTTCTTACATCTGTTGCATGGCAACGTTCAAGCAGATGACCTATATCCGGGAACGGTATCCCGAGGCCAAAATCTATGTCTTCTATATTGATCTGAGGACACCTGGCAAGTATGAGCATTTTCGTGAAAAACTGATGAATGATGAGAATACTGAATTTATCAAGGGTAAAGTCGCTGATATCATAGCCGAAGATGATGGCGGTGTGACCGTTGTGGCTGAAAATGCTGTATCCGGCGCTAAAATCCAGCAGAAGGTTGATTTGTGCGTACTGGCTACCGGTATGCAGCCGGCCCTTGGCGAAGCAGGCAAGGCCCTTGGTGTGACCATGGACGGAAACGGATTTGTCGTTTCCGAACCTGAAAAAGGCATGATTGCCGCCGGTTGCGCCAAGTCTGCCGTTGATGTGTATACCAGTGGCCAATCATCTACAGCTGCTGCCCTTAAAGCAATTCAGATCGGACGGTAGGAGGAGAGTCAATGGATAAAGTATATGGTGCATATCTCTGTACTGGTTGTGGC
>JALVAI010000502.1 GCA_027011235.1 Desulfobulbaceae bacterium | reverse complement strand
TGGACCCGGAAAATATCATGGAAAAGAAAAATAACAGGAGAACCACTCCCACCATTCCGGTTACCAGGGCATAGATAAAGATGCCGAAAGGGGTGGAAAATGCCTTCTTGACATTCTCCAGGGCCACCCGCGCACTGTCCATATAAAAATCCAGCATCAGCGTGCCTTCTGTATTTTGTTTGTTGGTAACAAATTACTTAAATTCGACAATGTTTGCCTCACCAACGTAATCCTTACGTTCAAAACCGGTCATATCGGTCATTTTCTTGGTCAACTCACTGATATTTTTAAGATTACGGATAATGGTCTGGACATCGGCCACCAGCTCCTGTTTTTCAATGTCCTCTTCAAGGATTTGGGCCGTACCAAGGGCGGCAAAAAGAGGCGTATTGATTTCGTGGGCCACAGTGCCGGCCAGTTCCACCACCCCCTGCAGCTCAACCCTTTCCATCTGCTCCTTTTCAAGCGCTTTCTTGGTGGTGATATCACGTATAATCTCAATCACAAATTCCACATTCCCCTTGTCATCAAACATAGGTGAGGCGGTCCGTTCAAGCCAATGTTCCCCATCTTCAAGTTCAACCTTGTGTTCATAGGTTGCAGGCTTGCCGTTACGCAGAACATCATCCACCGGACAGGCAGAGTCGTCCTGGTTGGCGGAACAGAGTTCATGGTATTCCATGCCAAGAATATCAGCTTCTTCCATGCCAAGCCGCCTTTGACAGACCTTGTTGGCAAGGACAACACGCCTGTTTTTATCAACCACCAACAGTTCCGGACGGATACAGTCGAGGATATCACTGAGAAACCGCTCATTTTCTTCAATCTGGTTAAAGAGAAGATTGATTTTCTGATACATCCTGGCATTTTGAATGGCTGTGCCACCAGCCTCGGAAACAGTAACGGCAAAGTTGACTTCGGTATTGGTAAAACTATGATGTTTTTCGGAAAAAATTCTGAGAACACCGATAATTTCCTCGCCAACCTTGATCGGTACGGCGAGCAGAGAGTTGATCCCCTCTTCCATCATATTTTTCTTGTTCAGCACCCGATCATCTGAAGAGACATCATATATGGCAACTGGTTCTCCGGAGAGGACCATGGTCACGTTTTTTTCGTCCTCGATATTACTCTGCTCGAGATATTTCTCTGATACGCCGTAAGAGGCGACCAGTTCAAGTTGATTGGTCTGGGAATTAAACAACCGCAACGTACAGCCCTTTGCGTCCATACTGACCGGAACTCTCTGGACAATGGTATTTAAGACCGAGTCCAAATCCAGGGTCGAATTAACCATTCTGGAGATCTTCTGAACCTCGTTCATGAAGTCCACCTGATTCTCCATCTCCTTGAACATCCTTCCGTTTGAAATGGCAACGCCCACCTGCTCGGCAAGGGCCATGGAAAAGGAAATTTCCTCGGCCGTAAACAGCCGTTGACTTTTGGTCAGCAAACGCATGATTCCGATGATGGAATCCTGAAATAGAATAGGCAGAGTGAGTACGGATTTAATGCCCTCCTTGGCCGCCGCATCCCGATCCCGGTAGGTCGGATCTGCATCCAGGTCAACCTTTGCAACAGGATACCCGGACTTGATCATCTCCATGGTTTCTTCTGTATCAATGGATTTTCTGGAAAGATATTCCAGGGACAGACCATGGGCCGCGCCAAGGACAAAGGTGTTGGTTCCGGCATCAAGCAAACGTATGGTACAGGCATCAATGTCAAGAAGATCAGGTAAACTGGAGACAATGGTATCCATCACCTGCTGATGGTCCAATACCATTGAGATCAGCCGGGTGACCTTTTTAAATACCTTCAGGAATCCCTGTTCTTTTGTCTGCTGAGGCAATGTTTGCGTTGGTAAATCTACCATGTTGGGTCATCCAGTCATCTTACAGCCGATAATATCCGGCCGGTAATTGTCCGTGAGTTCCAGTTATTACATTCAAAACAAATCTCAAGAAGTCGATCCATCATCAGGACTGCAAAACTTTTTCAACCTTTTCTTCAAGTTCATCCCGATCAATCGGTTTTACACAGTATTCATCAGCCCCAAGACTGATTGCCTCTCGGGCTGTTTCAACTGTTGGATAGCCAGTGAGCATGATGGCATGCATGTCAGGGGTTGATTTCTTCAATTCGGCGAGCACTTCCACGCCACTCATCCTTTTGAGTTTGATATCAAGTATGGCCAGGTCCACCTTGTTTTCCTTTGCAAAATTGATGGCATCATCTTCTTCGGTGAAGGTATGGACATCGTGTCCTTTCTTCTTGAGTATCTTGCCGATAAGGACCGTTGCGTCTTGCACATCATCCAATGCTAAAATCACTGCCATAATTTCTCTCCTTTTTTAAGTATGCAACGTCGGTTTATGGTTATTTCAAGGCTTTTCCTGTATTGCTTCCGGATCCTTTGCCTCCGGAAGGATAATCCTGAAAGCCGTCCCCGCTATTTTCTTGCCGGTCTTTTTGTCGATAACCGGACTTTCAACTTCAATATTACCGCCATGATCTTGAATGATCCCATATGAGACAGACAGGCCAAGTCCTGTCCCCTTGCCAACGGGCTTAGTGGTAAAAAAAGGATCAAATATTCGGGCCTGTACATCAGCGGGAATGCCATGACCGGTGTCCCTTACCTCGGCAACAATCTGTTTGTTGGCGGCATCAAACCATGAGGTGATAAAAATATCGCCTTTTCCCTGTTTTTCCATGGCATGGTGGGCATTGTTGATCAGATTGACAAATACCTGCCGTAGTTTTTCCGCATCACCCACGACCGGAGGGAGGTCATCGGCCAGGTCCATATGAACCTGAATATGATCAAGTTGCAGGTTATGCTCGGTAACCGCAACAACATCGGTGAGGACTTCATTGATATTCAAATTTTCCCGGGCGCTGCCGGTCTGCCTGGAAAATTTGAGGAGATCGGCAACAATTTTCCGGCTTGCCTTGGTCTGACGTTCGATCACAAGAAGATTCTGATAGGCTTCCGAATCTTCATCAAAATCGTCCATCATCAACTGCGCATAACCCAAAATAATGCCAAGCGGCGTGTTTATCTCATGGGCCACACCGGCTGCCATCTGGCCAACCGATGCCATTTTTTCACTGGCGGCAAGTTGTTCCATCATGGTTTTAACCTTGGTCAAGTCTTTGGCAATGCCTTCACAGCTGACTATATTACCCTTCTCGTCCCTGATGGCGGTGGCCGACATCAAGACGTTGATAAGGGTTCCATCCTTTCGTTTAAATTCGGTTTCAAAATCCTTTACATAACCATCTCGCTGCATGGACTTGAAAAATGTTTGCAGATCCCCTTGGCTATAAAAAATATCATGCAGGTTTAATCGGGGGCGTTCTTTGCCATAATAGCCAAGCATTTCCAGTCCGGACTCGTTTATATCTGTTATGTCCTGGCCTGTATTGCAGAAATAGACCATATCTTTGGAAGCGGAAAAAAGGTGACGAAATTTCTCCTCGGACCTGGATAGTTCAGCGGTACGTTCCTTGACCTTTTCTTCAAGATGGCTATTGATCTCTTCAAGATGAAGGTTAAGGTCCTTCATTTCCCGGGCTGCTTCCTTGAGCAGAAGATTGGCATGTTTGAGTTTGGCAGCCTTTGCAGCTATCACCCTGTGGGTCTCCACACCCTTGTGATAAAAAAGAGTGACCGCAGACACGGAAATCAGCATCAGGGTGTTAAATCCACCGGAATAGGGAGAGATAATTGGCCAGATATCGTTATTGCCACTGATGAAGAGGAACTGTTTAAGCAGATGGCCGGCAGCGCGTGAAATGGAAAAGGCAGCTATGGCGATACAGATATAAAAAAGATAGCTCCAGAGAAAATTTTCAGGCTGTTTTCTGGTGAGCAGGTAGGCATAGCGCATTGCCAGAAAGGCAAAAACAAGATCGGCGATTGAACCGACCATATCGACAAGAATACTTGGCAGCAGAGGCAGACCTGTCATTGGCCACCTCCTTGTGATACTTCCCGTTCAACATTGAGATAGAGGGTGCGCAGGCCGACAAATAGAAAAAAAAGGGACGGCACCAACAGCAGGTGATCAAAACGGGTAATATAAAATGTGAGCTTGGTCAGGTCCATCGGACCAAGCAACTGTGCGTGAAAAAAGCTCTCTGCTCCAGCGATATGCCTGGGAGCCAACAGCGTTGCCACTGCATGGCCGGTAAAGGCGACGACATTCCAGACAATCATGAGCAGGCAGAACTTTTTCAAATAGATCCAGCCCCGGCTTTTTGTTGCTGAACGACGCAGATCAAGAAACAAAAATACCAGCGATCCGACAAAAAAGGCATGGGCCATCTGGTGTACATAAATACCCTCTGGTGGGCCATGTGACTGCAGTGCCCAGGCCGCATCCGGGACGATGAGCATGGAAAGCAGAACAACTAGCACCGCTTTGGCGAATTGCCCGCCCTGTTGTAAAGATTTATAGGATTTATTCATAATCCAGGGCGTAGACACGTCCACGAAAAAGATTCATTTTTCAACTCCAAGGAATCCCTAGCGGTTTCCCAATAAATATTTCAACTTTCTGCAACAAAAAAGATGCATATTCGATGTAACAATTTTTCCGTTTCGAAATATAACCATTACTGAATCATGCAATATCCCGGACAAACCGATTTTTTTTATATCATGCAATTACACCGGATTACCCTCTTCTTTCAATACCGTATTACTAATGCACATTTGGTACCACTTTCATCTAAAATTTAACAAATCTGAATAAATGTTTCATTT
>JALVAI010000501.1 GCA_027011235.1 Desulfobulbaceae bacterium | reverse complement strand
GTTTTACAAGTGTTGTGCCTTGATAACCGAGTCCGGAGGACCCTTGTCCCACGGTGCGGTGACCGCCCGGGAGCTTGGCATACCGGCGGTCATGTGTGTCCGGGGCGCCATGTCCAGGTTTCAGAATGGTGACCACGTCCGGGTTGACGGATTGCGCGGCACAGTGGAGGTGCTGACCGAAAGCGGAGAAAAACAGTGAATTTCCCGGACGGAAAGCAGTCTGTTGTTTGCCTGTGTACAGGGGATTATTAAGGTCTTGTTTTATGGCTGTAACCCAACGAGTACGCATTGGTTGCTGCATAACGCCGCACGGGTTTGGCCATGCGGCCAGGATGGCTGCAATTCTTGCCGCCATCGGCCGACGGCTGGACATCGAGCCGGTCATCTGCACCACGGTTCCCCGCTGGTTTTTTGCCGATTCCCTGTCCATGCCCTTTTCCTGGCATGAAGAGGCAACCGATGTCGGCCTGGTGCAGAAAGATTCCCTGGTTGAAGACCTGCCGGCAACCCTTCAGGCCCTGGACCGGTTTTATCCGTTATCGGAAAAACGCATCCAACGGACAGTGGCAATATTTAAGGATTGTAGCTGTATCCTCTGTGATATTGCGCCGCTTGGCATTGCCGCGGCCAGGCGTCTTGGTGTTCCGTCGGTGCTTATTGAAAATTTCACCTGGGACTGGATTTATAGAGGATATCTTGACCGGGAAAAGGGACTTCTGCCCCATATTGAATACCTGCGATCGATGTACCGGCAGGCTGATTACCACCTGCAAACCATCCCGGTCTGTGACCGCCTTCCCGCAGCTGTGACGATTGCGCCGGTCAGCAGGGCACGGAAAATGGAACGGGCCGAGATTCGCCGCCTGCTTGCCCTTGATGAAGAGGACAGGGTTGTTTTGGTAACCATGGGCGGTATTGGCGGGGATGGTTGTGATATAAGTCTGTTGCAACGGGCAGGGGAATATGTTTTTCTGCTTACCGGGCAGCGGGAGTCATTGGTGGCTTCGGGGAATCTTCGTTTCCTTCCCAGCGACTGCGGTTTTTTTCATCCCGATTTGATAGGCGCCTCGGACCTGGTGGTCGGCAAGGTCGGCTATTCCACCCTGGCCGAGGTCTATGCTGCCGGAGTTCCCTGGGCCTGTATTCCGAGGGAAACGTTCCCGGAGTCCAGGGCTTTAGTCGAATTTATCCGGCAAAACCAGATGGGCGTTGAGGTGACGGTAGATGATTTTTATAACGGTGCCTGGTTACATCGACTGCCGGAGCTGATCAATATGGAGAGACAGACCGGTCCCCGTGAAAATGGCGCCGATGCCGCCGCCGACTTCATCATCGATCGGGTGTTGTCATAAAGGGACAAAAAAACACCTGTTTGCTTAAGGCAGATCGGAAAAATTACACAGGAACAAAACAGGATCATGCCATGGGTCGGCTTATAGTTGATAATTTGCGCTTTCGTGACCGGGGGCCTTATTCCTTTGCCATTGCCGGTGGCGAGTGTCTGGGACTGCAGGGAGAGTCCGGGGCAGGAAAGACCCTCCTTCTCCGGGCCATAGTTGATCTTGATCCGCACCAGGGAAGTTTGCGGCTTGATGATCTGGAATGTGATCGCATGCCGGCGCCGCAATGGCGAAAAAAGGTGTCCATGCTGCCGGCGGAGAGTTGCTGGTGGCTGGATGTGGTGGCAGAACATTTCCATGATTTCAGTGCTGTTTCCCAAGAGCATCTTGCCCTGCTCGGTTTTGGCCCCGAGGTTGGAGGCTGGCAGGTCAGCCGGTTGTCCACCGGTGAAAAGCAGCGGCTGGCCATATTGAGAATGCTTGAAAACAGGCCCCGGGCGCTGCTCCTCGATGAGCCCACCGCAAGTCTTGACCAGGCCAACAGCCAGGGGGTAGAGAATTTGCTTTGCGAATATGGCCGGGCCAATAATGCACCGTTGCTCTGGGTCAGTCATGATCCAAAACAACTTGACCGGGTTGCTGACCGGTGTCTGTACATGCGGGCTGACGGCAGTCTTGAACCCTGTGGAGGAAAATGATGGGGGTAAAACCGTTAAGCGCGTTTGATTTAAGCCTGGCCGCCGGACTTGTCCTGGCCCTGGCCCTGTGCAGTTGGCGTCTGCGCCTGGGCCTTGAGAAGCGGATGGCAATTTCGGCCCTGCGCACCACGGTCCAGCTTCTTCTCATCGGCCAGGTCCTGCGGGTTTTGTTTGCCCATGCCAGTTTTCCCTTTGTCTTTCTTATCTCCATGGTGATGCTGATGGTAGCAGGCAGGGAAGTCGGCGCCCGCCAGCACCGGCGCATCAAGGGCTTTTCCGGCTGGCTGCTCGGGACAGGCTCCATGTTTGTCTCTTCCTTTGCCGTCGCCTTTTTTGCCCTGGCCGTGGTCATTGCCAATGATCCCTGGTATACACCCCAGTATGCCATCCCCCTGCTCGGCATGCTGCTGGGCAACACCATGAACGGGATCGCCCTGTCCATGGACCGGTTGACCGAATCCCTGTGGCAGCAACGACAGACAGTTGAGCAGCGGCTGCTTCTTGGTCAGACCAGCCTGGAGGCCATCCACGAATTGCGGCAGCAGGCCATGCGTTCGGGTATGATCCCCATTATCAATTCCATGGCCGCTGCCGGTCTGGTCAGTCTGCCGGGCATGATGACCGGCCAGATCCTTGGCGGATCTTCACCCATGGATGCGGTCAAGTATCAGATTCTGATCATGTTTCTGATCTGTGCCGGTACCGGTTTCGGTGTTGTGACCGCCATCACCCTGACCAGTCGGAAGCTCTTTGATGATCGCCAGCGGCTGCGTCTGGATGTGTTGCAGAAACGGTAAAAGCTTCAGATCATTTTTCCTCTGTCCTGGAGGTGCTTTTGCCAGGCATTCTCATATAAAAAATGTATGAAGAAAAAAATATTAGTCGTTGATGATGATGAAATAATCCGGACAACACTGGAACTTAATCTTCTTGAGGCCGGGTATTCAGTAGATACGGCTGCTTCAGGTGAAGAGGCCTGCACCATGTTTGCGAACGGATATGATCTGATTATAACCGATCTGCTAATGGAAGGGGTTGGCGGCCTTGAAGTCCTACGCCGGGTAAAGAAGCACAATCCGTACACCATTGTCTTTATTCTGACCGGGCACGGTGAATTGGATTCCGCTGTCGAGGCATTACGGGCCGGTGCTGAGGATTATCTGCTCAAGCCGTATAACCATGATGAGCTGCTGATGCGAATTGACCGTGTTTTTGAAAAACAGGACATGCGTACGACCATTGATCTGTATGAAAATATCCTTTCGGTCTGCAGTGAATGTAAAAAGATACGCGATAATACCGGTAGCGAACAGGGAGATGAAAACTGGGTTTCCATGGAAAAGTATCTCAGCCGTACCACCGGTTCTTCTTTGAGCCATGGCCTTTGTCCGGATTGCTATCGCAAACGGTTGAATGAACTGGCAAGTATCAGTGGAGGGATTTCCAGCGATAAAAAAAAGAAAAAAATATAAAAAAATTGATTTTTCCGGCTTTCCGGCCATACAATATCCCAAGTGATCAGGGCATGGACAACTTGATCATAATAAGAAGATAGTCTACCCATTGCCGGAGAGAGCCGAATGAAGGAGTTTTTATTGCGCAGGATGGAGGTGTTACTGCATCTGCATGATTTGAGTGTCAAACAGAAGCTTACCCGCCTGATTGTCTTTTTCCTCTGTATTATCACCATTATTGTCCTCTACTCTTCCCTGACCCTTTATCGCCAGAAACATGACGGTCTGGTGGTAAATATTGCCGGTCGGCAGCGGATGTTGACCCAGAAGTTCACCAAGGAGTTTTTTCTTCTACTGCATCAGAAAACTCCCGGAGACCGGAAGCAGGTTTCCGGGCAGATGTTGCAGACCAGAAAATTATTTGAGGTTTCTCTCCAGGCCCTTGCAGAAGGGGGAAAAACCTACAAAGACCTGGGAATGAAAAAACCTGTCCAGCTCCCATCCGGGATCGGTCCCAAAATTCAGAAACAGTTGTTTCTCGTTCGACAGCTTTGGGAGCAGCTGCTACGGGAAGTTACTACTATCAGGCCGGATAATCCACAGTCGCAACAGTTGATTGGCGTAAACAGCATGAGCGTGAAAACCCTGGCCGCAATGAATAAGGCAGTTGGCATGCTGGCCGACAAGGCTGATGGCAAGGTGCGTGTTTTGCAGATTGTACAGGTTGGGATGTGGTTTCTTGCCC
The DNA here is from genome assembly GCA_027011235.1 of Desulfobulbaceae bacterium. Lineage (GTDB taxonomy): Bacteria > Desulfobacterota > Desulfobulbia > Desulfobulbales > Desulfobulbaceae > DRLX01. The sequence continues at coordinate 542 of JALVAI010000501.1, read as the reverse complement.
TTGGTGTTTCCTGGTTGATTTCCTCTCTCCTGGTCACCAACCTGACCGAACCACTTTCCGGGATGGTGAAAACGGCTCAACGTATTGCCGGTGGTGATCTAAAAAAATATCAGGCTATTGACTGTTCCCGGGATGAAATCGGGGCACTGGCCGGGCATGTTGATAAAATGCGGAGGGCATTAAGCGATGTGATTCGCAACGTCCAGCAGAATTCCCGGCAAATGGCCCATTCTTTCCACCAGGTGGCCTCTATTTCAAAGGAGATCTCCGAAGTCGGAGCCAGACAGCGGGAGCGGTCATCCGAGGTATTACAGGAAATAGTCTCACTACAGGAGATCTCGGGCCAGGTCGATGAATGCATATCAGGGGCCAAGGAAGTGGTTATCAGGACCGAGCAGGAGGCAGAAGACGGAATAGCAGTAGTTGAGGAAAATATCGCCATACTTTCCCATGCTGTTGAGAGTGTGCATGCAACAGCGGAAGAGATCGAGTCCCTTGATCATGCCTCCAGCAAAATACACACCATTATTGAGTCCATTCAA
>JALVAI010000500.1 GCA_027011235.1 Desulfobulbaceae bacterium | reverse complement strand
CACGGTGGAATCGGTAGCCGTTCCACTGTCAAGGGTCTGGGTCGCACCACTTTGTCCCTTGACATCCATGGTTGTATTGCCTGCGCCAGTAGCGGAAGTGGTAAAGTCCTCTATCTTGATATCCTTGCCGTCGGCCTGGGACAACTGCAGACCATTGGTTGTGACTTCAGCCTTGATCCCGGTCTTGCCGGTGACGTCGTTAATGGCCTTGGCCAGAGCGCTCAAGTCACCAGTATCGGTGATGTTGGCGCTGATGGTCTGGTCCGGCTGTCCGGACCCGCTTCCCAGTTTGAAGCTGACGGAACCGGCAGCAGCCAAGGAGAGGTCCGCCTTGGAAACAGCGGTTGCCTCAACGCCGGTATCACCGGCATTGTCATTGACCAGCTTGGCCACTTTTTCTGCCGTATCTCCAGCTGTGACAGCGATAACTTTGGAGCCTTTTTCACCGGCAACTGTCAGGTTCTGGGTGGCAATTCCATTGCCGCCGCTGGTATCTGCAGCTGCACTTGTTGCTGCGCCTGCACCGGTATTCCCGGATCCGCTTGCGCCGGCTACGGCAAAACGACCAAGATCAGTGGTCTTCATGGAGCCGATGGAAACACTGATGGTTTCGTTGGCATTGGCGCCGACCTGAAATTTGGAGTTGGTGAATGTGCCGTCGAGGATCTTCAGGCCGTTAAAAGTCGTGGTTCCTGCAATACGGTCCATCTCTTCCTGCAGCTGATTGACCTCAGCCTGCAGGGCACCGCGATCAGCGGAAGAGTTGGAAGCATTGGCCGACTGAACGGCAAGCTCACGCATACGCTGCAGGATGTTGGTGGATTCCTGCATGGCGCCTTCAGCGGTCTGCGCAAGTGAGATACCATCGTTGGCGTTACGGGTGGCCTGATTGAGACCACGGATTTGAGAGGTCATCCGGTCGGAAATAGCCAGACCGGCGGCATCGTCCTTTGCAGAGTTGATCCGGAGACCGGATGAGAGACGCTGCATGGAACGGGCCAGGTTGTTCTGGGTTGCCCCCAGGTTACGTTGGGCGTTGAGAGAAGCTACGTTTGTGTTGATTGTAAGACCCATGATATTCCTCCTTGAATATGTTGTTGGGTTATTCTAAAAAGTGGCATCCTTGCCGACTACTTTAAAAAGTAACAAAAAGTAAAAATGTACAAAGTAAGAAGATTAAAAAAGTTTTCGCTGATTAGCGCCTCCTTGGATGAATTTATCGGTTGTTGTCCAAATTCTTTTTGATGTCAAAAGTTCGGGAGATATTCTCCCTTACTTTCCGTATCGAACACCCGCAAAAAAAACTTTAGGCTTTTTTTTTGTTTTTTTTCAAACAAAGAAAAAAATAAATATCCGTGAGCAGGGGATACCTCCATCTTTCCCCGGTAGGAGAGGCTTTAACTGCGATTGTTTCATCTGTAAACTCTTTGGCGGCTCTTGCCGGAATTTTTATTGCCAGGTTCCTGAAACAGCGTATTCCTGTGGATGTTTTCGGGATCGAACCTCCTGCTTATATTCCCCTCCATCCTGCCGTGGCGCCAATCGGTATACATTTCTCCATGCATACTCCTTGTCTGCCATAAGCGTGGATGTGCAGATTGCCGATGCCTGCCGGTTATATTTGAATGTGATAATCTTCATTGTTCTTTTTATGTTCCGTAAAATTTTGTTGAACAGGTGTGAGGTAGATTCCACGGGTATTATCTTTTGCAGCTCAGCCAAGATAATTTTGACCCGTAAGACAAACCTTGCAGGGGCGGCTTCAGTCGCCGTGCCATGGGCAGGCGAATAAATTCGCCCCTGCTATGGAATAAAATTTTGTCTGTTCTGTTGACCTGTTATCCCTGCAACAGCTGCAGGGCAAGCTGCGGGGTCTGGTTGGCCTGGGTGAGAATGGAGACACCGGCCTGTTGCAGGATGTTGGCCTTGGTCATCTCCGAGGTCTCCTGGGCAATATCCGCATCCCGGATACGGGAACGGGCCGCGGTCAGGTTTTCGGCCACGTTTTTCAGGTTGGCAATGGTGGATTCAAACCGGTTCTGCAGGGCGCCGAGGTCGCCGCGCTGGGCATCGATCTTGCCAAGGGCCGCGTCAACGATTTTCAGGGCCTTGTTGGCATTTTCCACGGTGCTGATGTCGATGGTTGTCACTTCTTCAAGAGCGGAAATCTGGTCGCTGTCAACAATGGAACCGGCGGCAGCGGTTGCATCGGAGGAAACAGTATAAGAATCCTGGGAAGAGAATTCAATGGTGCCGGCAACACGGGTGGAGTCGGCGCCGCCGCTGGTGAGCTGTACCGAATTATTATCGGCCCCGGTCACATCAACGGTACCACCGGCGCTGTTGGTGAAATCACTGATGACAATATCCTTGCCTTCGGCCTGGGTCAGGGTAATTTTGCCTGCATTGACCGTGGCTGTAACCCCGGTGGTACCACTCTGGTCATTGATGACCGTGGCCAGTTCACCAAGGTCGGACTGGGTAACGGAGGCGTTAATGGTTGCTGTATTGCCTCCTGAACCAATGGTCATGGTAACAACGCCGTCATTTTGAAGATTGTCAATGGTGGCCTCGGTACGCGCAGTTGCCGTTACTCCTGTCTGAGAGGCGGCATTGGTGATCTGGGAAGCTATCTTCCAGGCTGTTGCGCCCGCGGCAATGGCAATCGGCGGATTGGTAGTTCCCTTGGAACCGGTTATGGTGAGGTTCTGGGCGCCGATGGTATTGGATGTTACGGTGTTGGCACTGGCAGTAGCCGAAGAACCAGTCCCCTGGTTTGCCGTGTGGTTGGTGGCGTAGACTGCATATCTGCCGAGATCGTCGGCGGCCATGGACTGGATGGAAACACCGATGGTTTCATTGGCATTGGGACCGACCTGGAACTGCTGGGACACGAAAGAGCCGTCCAGAATGCGAAGTCCGTTAAAGGTGGTGGACTGGGCGATGCGGTTCATTTCGGTTTTCAACTGGTTGACTTCTGCCTGCAGGGCAGCCCTGTCGGCAGCGGAGTTGGTGGCATTGGCTGCCTGGACCGAAAGTTCACGCATCCGCTGCAGGATATTGGTTGATTCCTGCATGGCGCCTTCTGCGGTCTGGGCAAGGGAAATTCCGTCGTTGGCGTTACGGGCCGCCTGGTTGAGACCCCTGATTTGCGAGGTCATGCGATCGGAAATTGCAAGTCCTGCGGCGTCGTCTTTGGCGGAGTTGATACGAAGACCCGAAGAGAGTCTTTCCATAGATGTGGCAAGTTCACCCTGGGTACGGCCAAGGTTTCTCTGGGCGTTTAAGGAAGCTACGTTCGTATTGATCGTTAAAGCCATGGTTATCCTCCATGAATTTTTGAGCCCTGGTCGTCAACTGTTGACCAATCGGCTTACGATACAAACGTAACATCTCTCAGATACTGCCCTTTACTGTCTCTCAATCCACTCTTCGGACATTTTGCCCAAAGAGTTAAGTCTTTTTTTGTTTTTCGAATATACCAGTATGCCTTGACAGTCCAACTGTCCATGAAAATCAACAGGTTACGTATAATGACAAGTGTAATCTGATCCAACCGATAGCGGTCTTTTTCCATAAAGGACTTCGGAAAAGAGAGAGGCAACCTGCATAAAAAAAGCCACTGCCCGCAACCGGACAGTGGCATGAAAAAAGAGAATGGAAGAGAAGTATGTTTTTCAGTCAGGCTCGAATATCAGGCCCTGACAGCCACGCAAGATGGTAGATGTTCCTTGATGTCTTATGGGAAAGTCGTTCATTGCGCTGGTTCCGCCTTGGGCAGTGGTGTTTTGGTATCAAAACGGCTGTCTTCGATAATGCCCTGCAGGGCCTTGTTGGTTACGGGAGAATACAAAATTGGTCCGGCCAGGTTGAGGGTGATCTCCTTTTCCGGGGAAATGGAAACAATGGTGAGAACGAAATAGTCGTCTTCGGGTCCTATACCCAGTTTTTTTCGCTCTTCCTCATCGGCATTTACCTGGTAGTCAAAGAAAAAGTTGGTCGGGTCCGTGACCACAAAGGCGAAGTCAGGATCATCCACACTCTGAATCCAGAACAACGGGCCTTCCTTTTTGTTGGGCATGACAATAAAGTTATGCAGATGCTCAAGGCCGATGAGACCCTCGGGAAAGGTAATGACATTGGAAGGGTCGTATTCAACTTCACCAAAGCGCGTCATGATTTTTTTCATTTTTTCACCGTCCTGGTCGCAAGGTTTGCGCTTAATGCATCAAGATCATCGAGGTTCCAGTTCGTGGCCTCGACATTTTCCTGTTTAATTCGATCAAAAACTTCCTGTCGGTAAATCTTTGTCTCCCTCGGGGCATCGATGCCGATACGAATGTTGCCACCCTTGATTTCAATAATTTTAATGGAGATGGAATCACCGATAATTATACCTTCACCGGCTTTTCTGGTCAGAACCAGCATAATATACTCCGCGTAAGTGTCGAAATTGTGGTGCAGTCTTGTACGCACCTGTCTTCCTGCAGCCCCTTGGCGCCCGGGAATGTTCAGTCATTCAGCAATGCTGCCGTTATTGATAAGTATCTCGCACCAGGAATAAAAAGGCAAGGTTTTTTAGTGGATTCGGCTGGTTGGTCGGTACGCAAGCATGGACAGCCATATCTTTCATGGCTGTTGTTCGATAAAAGTTCAAAAAATGACTACATATAGTCGAGTATGGAGAGTTTCGATACCTTGCTGGTCACATTCAAGGCTGCCTGGAAGGCGGTTTCCTGCTGGACGATATTGTTGAACGCCTCGATGGCATCGGCATCCTCATAGCGAGAGAGTATTTGTTTCAAGTCGATACGAACCTGCTCCTGGTGGTGCATGGCTGTCTCGACCCGTGATGCCCGGTTCCCCATCTGTGAGCGCAGTCTTCTTGTCTGGTCCGCGGCACCGTCAATATCCTGGATGCTGGTCTGCAGGGCTGTCTGATCATTGGAGCGGATTGCCTCTTCCGCCCGTGTCAAAACGGCAAACACATCATATCTTCCGGGCTCAACACTGTTGTTGGGCGGTGGATTCTGGTTCCAGGTGGTGGTGCCGAAAAACAGATCATTGCCGGTGAGAGCAACCTGCAGGTTTTCACCCGGTGTGATTTCGAGCCTGGTTGCATTCTCATCACCATGGTACAGGTAGGGCCAGGTGGTGTGATCGTTGGGATCGTAAAGCGCCGGATCATAGGCCGGATTTTCTGCAAAGGGTTTTGTCGATTCCTCGTAACCGGCAAAAATATATTTGCCGTCCACCCTGGCATTGGCGGCGTCAAGGAGTTCCTGCCGCAGGTTGACTATTTCATCGGCCAGCACGGAGCGGTCCTCATTATTCAATGAACCATTGACCACATTGACGGAGATCTCCTTGACCCGCTGCATGATGTTTTCCACATGCTCGAGATGACCGTCGGCGGCCTGCATCTTGTCAAGGGCCTGGCCCATGGTTTCCATGTAACGGTCCACATTGGAGAGCTGCTTGCGCGTGTTCAGGACCGGCCGGATGGCGGCGGGATTGTCCGAGGGCCGGTTGAGTTTTTTCCCGCTGGCTCCGATCTTTCTGAGTTCCTCGAGCTGCAGGTTCAGGTCATTGAGCCTGGAGCCAAGCATGCGATAGGTGGTTCCCTGTGTAGCTTTCATTGCTTACCTCTTCAGTTGCAACAGCGAGTTCATCATTTCGTCGACGGTGGAGAGAAACTTGGCCGAGGATTCAAAACCGCGCTGATATTGGACCAGGTCAACCATTTCCTCTTCCAGAGAGACGCCGGCAAAACCGTCACGCAGGTTATGCAGTTGAACGCTGGCATCCTTGGCCCCGCCCAGCGCCATTTTATTGCGACTGGCCTCGATGCCGACACTGGAGACAATTTGACTGAAAAAACTGTCAAAGGTATCATTGGTGCCGCTTACCCTGTAGGTTGTTTCAAGAGAGGCAATGGCCAGGGCATTTTCATTGTCTCCAGGAGCGGCCGTGTTACCGCCGGCTGCCGCCACGTAACGTCCGTCGGCCAGCGCCACCCTGACGTGCCTGCTTGGCGGAGTGCCTGGTGGCAGGGCCGTGAGGTCATCAAAAAAGAGCTGACCGGTGGCCGGGTTGCCGGTGGCCGGGTCTGTATACCAACCATTGGAATGAACGTCATTGACCGCCTTGGTGATTTCCACCGCCAGGGTGTCCAGATCTCCGCGCAGACCGGCGATAAAATCATCCCTGACGTCAAACATGCCCTTCATTTCTCCGCCCAATTCCTGGGTGGTAATATCCTTGACGTTGCCGCCAATGGTGATCTGAAGATTGACGTCGGTGCCGTTGGTGACAACGGAGAGCGGCATGGCCTGATTGCCCTGAACAAGCGGCGTGCCGCCGGGCAGTTGTACGGCCAGCATGCCCCGGTTATCTGTATAGGATTGAATGCCAAGGCTTTTGGACAGGTCTTCCACGATAAGATCGCGTTGATCACGGGCGGCATTTGCGGATTGACCGTTAATCTCGATCTGGAAAATGCGATCGTTGAGTTTGGCAATCTCGGAGATCTGTTCATTGAGATTGCCTATCTTGGAAACAATGTTGTTGTTGATATTGTTGCGGACGGTTTCAAGTTCATTGTAGGTGTCGGCAAAGGCATCGCCCATGAGCCGGCCCCGTTGCAAGACCATGTCCCGTTCGACCTGACCGCTGGGATTGGTGGTCAGTTGCTGCCAGGCGTCGAAGAAATCATTGATGCTTCCGGCAAGATTGTCATCGGACACGTTAAAGATTCGTTCCAGTTCGCTTAACGGTGTCGACTTCCCGCTTTCCTCGCCCAGGGTGATGGATTTTTCCTGCAGTTGGCGGTTGATAAATACATCGTACTCGCGGCTGACATCGGAAACCGTAACCCCCTGGCCGACAAAAAAATCGCCGAAGTTGACCGCCGGGATCTGCATCAGTTCGGCCCGCTGTCTGGAATACCCCTCGGTATTGACATTGGCGATGTTATTACCGACAATCTCGATGGATTTCTGGTTGGTCATCAGGCTTGTTTTGCCTGCATTCAGTGCTGTGAGAAGTCCGCTCATGGAATTTGTCCGAAATTTTTTCCTTTAAAAAATATTGCCAGAATCGGGCCTGCCATGCCGGAGAATTTTCTCCGAGCCAGTGGGTGCCTGTTTTTTATGACAGGCATTACGGAGTAAGCTTCTGGCTCCAGACGGTGGCACGGGTGGCTTTAGTCGTCACCTGGTATCTGTTTTGCGGGCGCTTGGAGTCGATGGCACGTTGCATCGAATCTGTGGTTTTTTGCACCCGTATGACTTTCTTATCGGAAAAACAGGGGAAAAAATTTAGCGGAAAAAAGGAAAAGAAATGGGAAGATGGGGGGACGTGAAAGAAAAATTACGGTTAAATCCTGCCGGACAGCAGGCGGCCATTGACACAGTTATTAGTGGTGACACCGTACTGGCTGTAGGTGGTCGGTGCCGAGCTGCGGCCGAAAAATTCCATGGTGTCCTGGATCCAGTTCAGGGTTGCCTTGAACAGGTAGGCGTTGCGCAGATTTTCCTGCTGGATTTCTTGTGCCAGATGCCGGTCGTCGGGGTGCAGATTGTCAATGGTCCCTATGACCTGCAGCAGGGCCTCTTTTTCCTGCCGGTCCTCTGCCATGGCGACAAGATCAAGGGCCTTGGCATGTTCACGCTCGGAGAGAATGGTTGCGTGCAACTGCTGCAAAAGCTCCTGTACCGATTCCCTGGTCATGATCATCCCTCTTCGACCAGAAATTTCAGCAGGCTGGATGCCACCTTGTTCAGGTCCGGCTCATAGGAGCCGTTGGCTACCTGCTCTTTTAATTCCTGGACCCTGGCGGCGCGGCCTGCATCTCCGGCAGCAGAAGCTGACCTGGTTTCATGCGCGCCCTGCAGAGCTGATGAGAAGGAAGCCTCTTCCGCCCCTTCGGCTTTTTTTGATTTCTGCGCCTCTCCGGGGCGACTGATTTTTCCGTTGGGTCCAATCGGGCCAAATCCGCGAACTCCAAAAAATTCAACTGTCATAACGACCACCTGTAATAAAAGATTAGGCTTCTTCGTGGAACTGGGATACCCACCTGTCCAGTTTTTCCATCACTGCGTCATAGGTATCATATGAGATATCAGGCAGCTTGCCGTCAAAGGCTTTCAATGCCTCCTCAAAACCTCTGTCCACACCTTCCTTGATAGCATCAATCCGGCCAGGGTCGCCACCGGCTATGGCGATGGCCATCTTGACAATCCTGTCCGATGTTTTGTCGACGCCGAAATATCCATCATCACCTGTGAGGTCGTGTGCCTCCTGCGGGGTAACGGCATTGATGTCTATTTCGCTGGTTTCTGTTGTAATCCTGGTTTCAATTCCCTGTTCTTTCAACAGGTTGGCAACCAGGCCCTGCAGTATGTCATAATCTGCGTCATCGCCTGCCTGCAGGCTCATTGACGCGGTGTAGATAAGCGGAGCTCCGGAATCATCAGCGTAGAGGGTAATTCTGTCCTGCAGGCTCCCATGCCGGATAGCCCCAGGGGTTCCGGAAAAAAAACTCTTTTCCGGTTGAAGGTTTCCCGGGACGTGCAATGGGGATTGCGCATGCGGAATGTAGATAGTGTTTTCGATCATTTCCGGCCTCCGTGCTGGATTTACGAAGCATCCTTGCCTCATGGTAACCGGAAATTCTTCTTCCGGTTACCATGAGTATCGGCCTGGTGGAAAGAAAACTTTACCCTTTTTTTTATTTTTTTTCGGAATCGGAAAGATATTTTTCCATCTGGCGGTACATCTGGTCGGCAAGGCCCATGCTCTGTTTTGTTGAAATTTCGTTGGCAATCTCGGCGTCAAACATGTCCTGGTAGATAGCGTGGGCATTGTCTTTTTTGAACAGGCCGCCATCGGGAAGGGTCTTGCGCATGGATTTGAACATTGACTGGATAAAGATGGCTTCAAATTGTTGGCAGGATTTTTTCAGGGAGGCCCGGTCCCTGTCCAGCTTTTTTCTGTTGGCAGCAACGGTAGGTTGCGAGGGGGAAAGGAGAGAAAGCTTGTCCAGTCTGTTCATGGTTGGTTCCTGGTTAAATAATGCGCAGTTCCGCATGGAGGGCGCCGGCCGCCTTGATGGCCTGAAAGATGGCGATCAGGTCTCTGGGGGTGGCGCCGATGGCATTGAGCGCCTTGGCAATCTCGCCGATGCTCACTCCCATGTGCAGGACAACGAGATTCCCCTCATCTTCTGTGACATCAATCTTTGTCTTTGGGGTAGCCACGGTTTGTCCGGTGGCCAGGGGATTGGGTTGGGAGACGTCCATTTCCTCGGAAATGACCAGATTCAGGTTACCGTGTGAAATCGCAACGGTGGAAATGCGGACATCCTGTCCCATGACAATGGTGCCGGTCCGTTCATTGACCACAATCCGCGCCGGTGAATCGGCTTCCACATCTATATTTTCCAGGTCAGCGACAAAACCGACCACATCCCCTTTATACCTGAGGGGCATCAGGACCTTGACGGTCCCACTGTCAGGGGAATGGGCGGTATTGGGTCCGAATTTTTCATTGATGGCCGCGGTTATCCGGGCGGCGGTGGTGAAGTCCGGTTCTTTCAGTTCATAGAGGAGGTCACCGCTTGGCGGCAGCTCCCAGCCGACTGACCGTTCCACAATGGCACCGTTGGCGATCCTGCCCGCGGTGGGAAAGTTTTTCTGCACCTTGGCCGCCTTGCCGCCAAATGCAATGGAGCCAACGGCAAGGGGGCCCTGGGCAACGGCATAGGTTTTGCCGTCCGGCCCCTTGAGCGGAGTCATAAGCAGGGTGCCGCCTGAAAGACTGGAGGCATCACCCATGGTTGAAACCTGGACATCGAGGCGGGAGCCGGGCCGGGCAAAGGGCGGCAGGTTGGCCGTTACCATGACTGCGGCCACGTTGTCTGTTTTCATCTGTCGGAAGACATCGGGGGTGATCGACATGCCAAGTCTTTTCACCAGATTGATCAACGCCTGCCGGGTGAAAACTGATTTCTTGATGTCATCACCGGTGCCGTTGAGGCCCATGACCAGGCCATATCCCAGCAACTGGTTATCCCGTACCCCCTCGATGGCGGCAAGATCTTTTATGCGGGCGCCCCGGGCCGTACTGCCCAGGATAAACAACAACCCGAGGCAGCAGGTGAAGCTGATGAGAAAATGTGTTTTTTTCATGCTGAAACACCGTGCAGTGATTGCAGAGACAGCAAAGTTGTCCATTTGTTAAAACGGCCATAGCCGGTCAACGATCCGGGTCAGCCAGCCGGGCCGTTGTTTGTCGGATATAATACCCTTGCCGGTATAGGCAATCTGGGCATTGAGGATTTTACTTGAATCAACTTCATTGGCGGCGCTGATATCATAGGGACGGATAATGCCGGTCAGGTAGATGATCTGGTTTTCATTGTTGACTACCACGGATTTTCCACCCCGGATCTTCATGTTGCCGTTGGGATATATCTTGATGACCTGAGTGGTCAAGGTGGCCAGCAGGTCTTCCTTGCGGGTGGTCTTGCCCGATCCCTTGAAGTTGTTTTTGAAATTGGCCTCGATCAGGTTGGCGGGGTCAAGGTTCGGGTTTTTTTCCTGCATCACCTTCTCAAACCCGAAAAACGTCGGGATGGAGGCGGAAATACCCGAGTCTTTTGCTGTTTCCGTGCTGGACACCTTGGAGGCGCTGGCCTTTTCCCGGATCACAACCGTGACGATATCACCCACGTGATGGGCCCGAAGATCGGCAATCCAGTTACCCTCGTCCCCGGTGTACAGGGAACCGGGGGAAATCGGTTTGCTGGGGGCGACCACGGGTGCTTCCAAGGGCTCGGGCACCTTCATTACAGTTGTTTTTGTCCGGCTACACCCGGAGACAATGAAAACCAGAAGGACAAGAAGACCGGAAGACAGTTTCCAGGACATGGTCTTGAAAAACAACCGCTGGTTCATATCAAAACTCCACTGAAACAAGCCCGGGTGCATCAACCCTGCAGTAAACAAGTTTGGACGAACTGATGTTTTTTACCCGGATGAAATCGCCGGGCCGCCCATCCATGGTGGCGATACCCTTTGTGGATATCCGCAGCGCTCCCCGGCTGGCGACAATCTCAACCGGCTCACCTCTCTTGATAACCGGCGGTGGCGCCACGTTCATGGCGTCGAGCGGTTTGCCGGCGCGAATGGTACGTTTTGCCTGCAGCCCCACAACTTTGTTAAGAGAAAAGTAGGGGCCATCAAGTTTGCTGATGTCCTGTCGGATCATCTCCACCTGATCAGGAGTTATGATGGAACCCCTGCGCAGATTGACCGCCGCGGTCGCGACCGGGGCCATGGCCTCGAGCCTGCCGTGGACAGTACAGTTTTTGACGGTCCTGCCGTTAACCGCAAACAGGAGGTTGAAACTTGAACTGCCGATGATGGTCGGCTTTGAAGGTCTGACCGTACAGGTTATTTTTCCGGTGGGCAGGATAATATCCCCCGGTGTCCGGACCGAGGTGAACCGAATGTCGGCATCGGGCAGATTTTTCAGGTGCTTGCCGATATAGTCGGCAATAATCTGTTTCATCTGTTTCGCGGTGACGACCTGTCCCTGTCTGGTCACCTCTATTGATTTGGCACCGCTCCAAGTAATATCGGCGTTGCCCCTGTCATATTTCATTCTGTCGATAATCGAGGATGCCTTGATGGTGCGACTCTTGCCCGGGGCCGGGGAGGCGGTAATACGATCGGCGGCCAGGGCATTGGCTGCCTCTCCTTCGGGAGTGATAGAGGCAATATCACCAAGATGGACAAATGGCGCGGTAACCTGCGCCTTTTCGTGCAGTTCCACGTTGAGCGCAAATGCCTGCGGGCCAACCAGCAGGAAGAAGACAACAAGGGTGTGGATGAAAAGAAATTTTGCGTAAATGTTCACAGGCCTCCCTGGGCGGTTGTCATATCCGGAAATGTGAAAGCGCATCATTACACCCCCTGCAGAGAGAAACAGTGTAACTGGTCAATTACGAAACAGTTGTGCCATGGTTTTTATACCATATTGACGACCGTGCTCATCATCTCGTCCGAGGTTGACACAGCCTTGGAGTTGATCTCAAAGGCCCTCTGGGCGGTGATCATCCGGGCTATTTCGCCGACCAGGTTGACATTGGACTGTTCCAGATACCCCTGTTGCAGGGTTCCGTAACCATCACTGCCCGGTGTGCCTACAGTGGCCGTTCCCGAGGCCTCGGTCTCGCGGAAAAGGTTGCGACCGATGGACAGAAGACCGGCATCGTTGACAAAGGTGGCCAGATCTATGTTTCCCAGTTCCGTTGATTCGGTGTCATCACCAAGGATGGCGCTGACAACTCCGGTGGGGCTGATGGTCACCTGGCGGGCGTTTTCCGGGATGGTGATTGATGGTATAATCGGATTACCCTCGGGAGTGACCAGCCTGCCCGTGCCGTCCCGGTTCAGATTTCCGGCCCTGGTGTAGGCGGTATTGCCGTCGGGAAGCTCGACCTGAAAAAAACCGGCCCCTTCGATGGCAACGTCAAATTCATTGGAGGTCTCGACAATGTCACCCTCGGTAAATACCTTGGTGACCGCTGCTGGCCGCACACCCAGACCGACCTGGATGCCGGAGGGCGACTGGGTGCCATTGTCCGAAGTCGGAGCGCCCGGCACCTGGACCTGTTGATAGATCAAATCCTGAAATGAGGTAACGCTTTTCTTGAAACCGGTGGTCGAAACGTTGGCCAGGTTGTTGGCAATAACGTCCATATTCAGATTCTGTCCCCGCATGCCGGTTGTTGCGGTCCATAGAGATCTCATTCTTTTTCTCCTTGTATCTACCCGTACTTATTTATGATGGCGTCGTAAAAACTTCGATCTACTGCGTCGTGTGTCCTGTGGCGATTCTCGACATACTACATGTATAGTCAAGACCCGCCACAGAACACCACTCCTTGTATATCTATGTTTTTACTTAGCCATCTTTAAGCATTTCTGTACTTTTTACGAGTTCATCATTTATGCATTGAAAAAAAAATCAGGCGACCGTGCCAAGTTCGTTTTGGCGTTCACTTAAGTTGGAATAATTTTTTTCCACCTTGAGACAGGCGTCAAATCGACGCTGGGTATTGATCATCATGGTCATTTCTTCAACCATGTTGACATTTGATCCTTCAAGATTTCCCTGGATAATGGCGGCAGAGTCCGTGGGTTGTGATGTTGTCCCCTTCTTCAGTGTAAACAGACTGTTGCCGACTTTTTCCAGTCCGGCCTGGTCCGAGACCGTAAAAATTTGAATCTTTTGGCCGCTTGGGACATTGTCCAGGGAGATATTGCCCGCCTCATCAATATGGATTTTTTTTCCCTGGGCCCCGGCAAGCTGAACCGGCTGACTGGAGCTGTCCAATACATTGAAATTATCGGTTGTTTTCAGCATGCCGTTGTTGTCGACATAAAAACTGCCGTTGCGGGTGAAAAAGGTATTGCCGTTGCCTCGGACCTTGAAAAAGCCTTTGCCGGAAATGGCAACGTCCAGGTCCCGGCCGGTCTCCCGCAACGGACCCTGGGAAAAATCAACCCCTATCTTGCGGATTCTGCTGTAATTGATCCCCTTGCCGTTTGCCACCTGTTGGCTGCCCTTGAGCAGGGCCTCAAAACTGATCCGGTCCTTTTTGAAACCGGTGGTGTCGATATTGGCCATGTTGTTGGCGATATTGTCCATGGCCTGCTGCCGGGAAACGGCTCCGCTCAGGGCGCTGTATTTTCCTGATACCATGATTTTTTTATATTATCCGAAAATAGCCCGTTAGGTATGTCCATCCAGGCTATTTTCATTGCTGGTTATGGCTGTGGCCTGAAAATTTGCTCCAGCCATGTTGGTTTTTCCGTTAGTCGCTGTCCAAGAACAGTGGATATGTCTCCATATCTTCTTTCGACATCTCCGGTTATTTTCTTTATTTAAAAAAACTTCAATGTGCCGAGAAATAAGGAAATCTCCTAACATTCATTCCCGCGGGAGATAAAGGCCAGGGTGGCCAGTTGCCCGGCTTCGGCCGGAGAAATGGCCAATACTTCAGAAATTTCATCCGTACTCATTCCCCTGGCAATAAGACCCGCAAAAAATTTATATTTTTCAGGAACATCTCCTGGTTTTCCCGCCTGTAATTTTAACCGTGGCTGCTGGAATCCGGTGCTGATTGCCGCCTTTTCAAGCGTGTCCGCAAACACGTCGTTTGGCCGGGTATCTGCAGTATCGTCAAGGGCGGATTCAAGTTTTTCGCACAATGTTCTGATTTTTTTTTGTTCCTCTCTCTTCCTGCGTCGCAGGGCCATGAAACCGGTAAGGCCGGAAACCATACAGAGAGCGGAAAAAAGAATGATGAATATCATGGTATTGTGTGTCATTATTCTGTTTTTTTATCATCCACAGAGAAGAGGGCCAGCGGAATTCCGGGAACGGATTTTTGCGATTTCTCCGGGTAACGGGCATTCCGCTATTCGTCATACAGTTCATTGTTGAGTAGCTTGACCCTCAGTTTTATCAAGGCCTGACTGTGCAGTTGCGAGACCCGGCCCTCGGTAACGCCTAAGACCTCGGCGATTTCCTTCTGGGTCAGTTCTTCATAGTAGTAGAGGGCGATAACCAGCTTTTCTTTTTTGGACAGTTCTTCCAGAACTTCGGCCATCAGGGCTGTCATCTCCTGGGACTCTATCTGTTCCAGCGGAGTTGGGCCGCCATCCTGGACAAGATTGTCAAGAAAGCTCCGTCCCTCTTCGGAGTGGTCAAGGGTTTCATTAAGACTGACGCAGCCGAGATGGGAAACCTGGGCCAGGGTTTCATGGTACTGTTCAAGCGACATATCCAGCGCCTCTGCCATTTCCTCCTCATCGGGGGAACGACCGAGTTTTCGTTCCAGCTTGAGCATGGTCTGGGTCAATTGATTGTGTTTTTCCCTGAGTGATCTGGAAAACCAGTCAAGTTTGCGCATTTCATCAAAGATTGCCCCCCTGATCCGATACTCGGCAAAGGTTTTGAATTTCGCCCCCTTGGTTGGATCATATTTGTTGGCCGCATCGATCAACCCCTCCATAGCGGCGCTGGTCATGTCATCCCTGGTCATAAAGGAAGGCACCTGCGGGATCATGCGCTGCACAACAATATCAACCAGGGGCATGTGCTCCCGAATCAACTGTGAACGATCATCAAGTGGCGGCACGGATGAGTAGACCATGGCTCAATAAATGGTTCCTGATGTGTGCTGATGGAGTATCAGTGTATCAATTTTCATGCCGCTATCCCCTGTTGCCGAAATCAAGCAGCCGTTTCCAGAAAAACTGAATCGATCCCTTTGCCTCCATATTTCGCGGCTCCTGCAGCATGGTTCCGGCAAGGGCCTCAAAAGCGGCGCTGGTCTTTGAGTCGGGAAAAAGCTGTACCATGACCTTCTGTTTGCGGATCGCCTCGATCATCTGTTTGTCCCTTGGGATGGATCCCATGTAGTCGATGGAAATATCGAGATATCTGTTGG
>JALVAI010000499.1 GCA_027011235.1 Desulfobulbaceae bacterium | reverse complement strand
TCATTCTTGGTTTTGTCTTCTTCCGTTTTTTTGATATACTGAAACCATTCCCGGTGGGCTGGCTCGATTCCCATATCCATGGCGGTCTGGGCATCATGTGTGATGATGTCGCCGCCGGCCTGTATGGACTGTTGCTTCTGCAGACGGGGTTATGGCTGTTGTATTGATTGATGATTGATAACGAAAAACGGAGAACGGATGGCGGAATACATAGATTTTCATACCCACGCATTTCCTGACCAGATTGCGCCGATGGCCATCCAGGCCCTGGAGAAAAAGGGGAACGTCAAGGCCTATCTCGATGGAACGGTTGACGACTTGCTGAGTTCCATGGACCGGGCCGGCATTGAACGCTCCGTGGTCTGTTCCATCGCCACCAGGCCGGAACAGTTTCATCCCATATTGAACTGGTCACAATCTATCAAAAGTGAACGTATCATCCCGCTGCCTTCCGTTCATCCACGGGACCCGGAGGCAATGGCTCATCTTGTGGAAATAAAAGACCAGGGATTTATCGGCCTGAAAATGCACCCCTATTATCAGGATTTCTTACTCGATGATCCGGAGCTGCTGGATATGTATCGACGGATCAGCGAGCTTGACCTTCTGTTGGTGATGCATACCGGCTATGATATCGGCTACCCCAGGATACAACGGGCCGATCCCAAGCGTATCCTGAACGTTGTTGAGGAAGTTCCGCAACTGCGACTCATCACCACCCATCTCGGCGGCTGGGATGAATGGACCGACGTGCGCAACCTGCTCACCGGCAGGCCCATATACATGGAAATCTCCTTTGCCCTGGATTTTCTTGATCAAATCCGCCTGCGTGAACTGATTGAAAATCATCCCCCGGAATTTATTCTGCTGGGCACTGATTCCCCTTGGGCTGATCAGGAAACAACCCTGAAGATGTTAGCCAAACTTGGCCTGGATGCAGACCTGTTCAGCCGGATCGTACGGGACAACGCTTTACAGCTGCTGGCATAAATAGAGCGGGCACCAATAGTCACCGGAAAGGAGGTCTATATCAGATAGAGCAAGACTTTCTCACCACAACCTGAAACCCGATTATACTTACCGCATTTTATGGGAAAGCCATGAAACGGAAGCCGTGGCCGCACACCTGGCTCTACTCTCCAACCCATAAAAAAGCCCTGCGTAGCTTGAAAAGCTCCGCAGGGCATGCTTTGTACAATATAGTTTAAGAAAAATTACAAGAACACCTGTTAAAAGGTGGCCTTGCCATGCGTAGCCCAAAGGGCAAAACATGGTGGAGGTGGCGGGAGTTGAACCCGCGTCCGGAAATACTCCCCTCACGTCTCTACATGCTTAGTTCCAGGTTTGAATCTCACACCCGGCTCTCACCTGGAACGTGGGATTGCCAGGTGCCAGCCTGCTTGAAGTCTCACCGGTCGGATAACAGGCACATCCAACCGGCCAGCCCGAAGAGTCGACGCCTTCATCCGGCCTTACGGGCGCGGGCCGGGAAGACGGCAAGGCAGACTATGCTGCCATTGCGTAATTATAATCGTCTGCGATTATATTTAAGATTCCATCTGTTTTACGAGTTGACGGAACACTCGGCATGCAACGTTGAGCTTTTGTATCCCCGTCGAATCCGTTTCACCCCCATGTTTTTTGAAATACGAAATACGAATGTCGAAATTCGAAACAAAAGTACAAATTTAAAAATTAAAAATCATTTTTCATAACTCTCTGTAGCTCGCGCCGGGACTGCTTTTCCTTTAAGGCGGCCCGTTTGTCATAGAGTTTTTTGCCGCGGGCAAGGCCCAGCTCCACCTTGGCCCTGCCATTGCCAATAAAGTAAATCCTCAGGGGGATAAGCGCAACCCCCTTTTCCTTTAATTTACCAATCAGCTTTCGTATTTCCCGTTTATGCAGCAGCAGTTTACGCACCCGCAAGGGATCATTGTCCGTGCGGGCGGCAAAGCTGTAGGGCGAGATATGAACATTATATAAAAAAATTTCGCCATTTTTGACCTGGGCATACCCGTCTTTTATATTTGCCCGGCCAGCACGCAGGGATTTCACCTCAGGACCGGTCAGCACCAGGCCGGCCTCGATCTTCTGATCGATATGATATTCGTGAAAGGCCTTTTTATTTGTGCAGACTATCTTTTTTCCCATTGTCTTTTCTGTTTTCCTTCCTGTTTAACTCCGGAAAATTAACTGAAATCACTGGTCGTAACGCGCAGGGCCTCTTCCACTGTCGTCTTGCCGGCAAGGACCTTGTTCCAGGCATCTTCCCGCAGGGTGGTCATACCCTCCCGCACGGCCACCCGCCGCAGCTCGGAATCGGTGGCCCGCTCGGCAACCAGTTTTTTCAACTTCTCGGACATGGGAAATATCTCAAAAATGCCCAGCCGGCCGGAATAGCCGGTTCCCCGGCAGAGTTTACAGCCCTTACCCTGGTACAGCTGCAAAGTATGGTCACCGGCAACCGGAAAGCCAAGTTTCTGCACCTCCCGCGCCTCGATCTCGTACTGTTCCTTGCAATGGGGGCAGATGCGGCGTACCAGTCGCTGCGCCAGCGCGCCCAGCATGGTGGAACCGATGAGAAAGGGCTCAAGGCCAAGGTCCTCAAGCCGGACAATGGTGGCGACCGCGTCATTGGTATGGAGGGTGGAAAATACCAGGTGACCGGTCAGCGCCGCCTGGACGGCATGGGTCGCGGTTTCCAGGTCACGGATCTCGCCGATCATGATAATGTCCGGGTCCTGACGCAGGATATTGCGCAAAATGGTGGAAAAGGTGACATCAATCTGTTCCTGGACCGAAATCTGATTAAAGTCCTCATGCACCATCTCCACCGGATCCTCCACCGTGATGATATTGGTCTCCGGGCTGGCAATCTGTTTTAAGGTGGAATAGAGGGTGGTGGATTTACCGCTGCCCGTCGGGCCGGTCACCAGCACAATACCGTGCGGCGCCTTCATAAAGCTGTCATACACGGTCCGGTCCCTCTGGGAGAACCCGAGCCCGTCCAGGTCCTGAAAGATGACATCCGGGTCCAAAATTCGCAGCACCGTCTTTTCCCCAAAGGAGACCGGCACCGTTGAAACACGAAGTTCCGCCTCCCTGCCGCCGGCCCGCCCGATCTTGATCCGGCCGTCCTGGGGCCTGCGTTTCTCGGCAATGTCCATGCGGGCCAGGGATTTTATCCGCGAGGTGATGGCCGAATGCACGGCCTTGGGCAGTTTATAGATCGTGTGCAGCACGCCGTCGATGCGGAACCGGATCAGACAGACATTGCGCTTGGGCTCCACATGGATATCACTGGCCCGCTGCTCAAGGGCATAGGAAAAGAGATGATTGACCGCGGCCTTGATATGCTGGTCAGTGGATGTCAGCTCCTTGGTGGTCGACAACCGGACATACTGCTCCAGGTTACCGATGTCCACGGTCGACCCCTCGCCGGCACCGCCGAACTGGGTCTCGGCGGCGCTGATGGAACGCTGGAAACCGAAAAACTCGGCCAGGATCTTTTTTATGTCTGTGCGGGTGGAGAGATAGGGACGCACCTTGAGCTGATTGGCCCGTTCTATATCTTTTAAAACCGTTCTGTTATCCGGATGATAGGTGACGACCTCAAGCACCCCGTCCCTGACCTCGACAGGCAGAATGAGATGATTGATGGCAAAGGATTTGGGGATCGTCTTGGTGACGACGTTCATGTCCAGTTCCAGGGGATCAAGCTTCTTAAACGGAATCTTCATGGACCTGCCCACCGCCCGCATGATCATCTCTTCAGTGAGGACAATGTCCTTTTTCCCCGGCGGCGTCATCTTCATGGCAACAACGATGTCAACCAGGTCGGGAAAGCCCCGCTCAAGTTTATGCTGGTCACCCCGGCGGCGGCCGCCGTAGCGTTTGAGTATCTTCTGCCGCTGTTTTCCCTTGTGCAGGATAACAAACTGCCGTTGTTCCTCACTGAGCAATCCCTGCTCCATCAGAATATCCAGCAGCTGTTCACTGTTGAGCACACCCATAATTCACCCTTTGTCTTGATGTCCATTGCCAGTTGTTTAGCAGATCCTGCCGACTGCATCTATTTTGCCACATTCCGGGCAGCGAAAACAGAAATAATTCAATAAATTTCCAAGGCGGGTTCTACCTGCAACCCAAGCCCGTAGGTAAACGAGCCTGCGAGAATCCGGGAGCGGCTTCAGCCACGAGATTTCCATGGTCATACTGGTGATTGGGTGAGCTATTCGCGGATAAATCCGTTCCTGCTGTATATGCAACAATTATCATTGCACGCAAAAAATAACGAGACAACCTGCTAAAATAATTTATTTTTCAGCCTGAAAATTTCTCGGAGTCCACGCGTACCAATTTTTCATGACAGGAATTCGGGCGTAAGGCACTATTTTTCAGAAAAGAGAGAGGACGGGAAAGAGGTGCAAAAAAACAGGAAGAGAGCCTCAGTCCGCCCAGCCGTGGCTGCCGATCAGGTCGACAAAGCGCACCTGTTCGATGGGGACAACGGTTATCTCGCCGTTCTCCTTGGTGACCAGCTGCAGCTCCTGCAGCTCGCGGGTGCCCACCGGAATGACCATACGGCCGGGGTCGGCCAACTGCGCCAGCAGGGGCGGCGGGATTTCCGGCCCGCCGGCGGTCACCAGGATGCCGTCAAAGGGCGCCTCATCGGGCCAGCCGATGGTACCGTCGTCGATCCGGGAAACAATATTGAGGTAATGGAGACGGTCGAAAACCCGGCGCGCGCGAACCAGCAGGGAATCAATCCGTTCAATGGTATAGACCCTGTCGCATACCCGGGACAGGACAGCGGCTTGGTACCCGGAGCCAGTG
>JALVAI010000498.1 GCA_027011235.1 Desulfobulbaceae bacterium | reverse complement strand
ACCGCTGAAGGCCGCTGATCTGGACAAATCAGGGCTGATGCAGTTTCCCATGATCATGGGCGGTGTAGTACCGGTGGTCAACCTGCCCGGTATTGCCCCCGGCGCCATCAGGTTGACCAACGCAGTGCTCGCCGACATCTATCTTGGCAAGATCACCAGGTGGAACGATCCCGGGATCAAGGCGGAAAACATGGGCCTGCAGCTCCCGGACAAGGCCATCACCGTGGTCCATCGTTCCGATGGCTCCGGAACGACCTGGATTTTCACCAACTACCTTTCCAAGGTCAGTAGCGAATGGAAAGACAGGGTCGGGAATAACAAGGCCGTGGCCTGGCCGGTCGGGATAGGCGGCAAGGGCAACGAGGGCGTTGCCTCCTATGTCAAACGGCTGAAAGGTGCAATCGGCTATGTCGAATATGCCTATGCCCTGCAGAACAGGCTTACTTATGTGAAACTGAAAAACAGGGACGGCGGTTATGTTGTTCCTTCATCCGCCACCTTTCAGGCCGCAGCCGCCAACGCCGACTGGAGCCATGCCCCCGGTTTTTACATGGTACTCACCGATCAGCCCGGCAAGGACTCCTGGCCGATCACCGGCGCCTCCTTTATTTTGGTTTACAAAACCCAGGCCAAACCGGAAACCGGCAAGGCAGTGCTTGAATTTTTTGACTGGTGCTACCGCAATGGCGCGGCCATGGCTGCAGAACTCGATTACGTGCCCATGCCGGACAAGGTGGCCGATCTGGTACGCTCTGCCTGGAAGCGGCAGATCCGGGATGCAAACGGGCAACCGGTCTGGAAGTAATTCTATATAGAAAGATGAAACAACGACAACAGACAGGCGCCGGGCCGGAACAGATGGACCGGGGAAAGGTCCTCGATGTTCTGTTTGTGCAGGGGACCAGGTTTTTTGCCTGGATGGTTCTTCTTATTATTCTTGCCGTGCTGTTTGCCCTTGGCAAAGGGGCGCTGCCGGCCCTGGAAAAATTTGGTCCGGGATTTCTGACTTCCAGTTCCTGGAACCCGGTGACCGAGGATTTCGGGGCCCTGGTCTCCATTTACGGAACCCTTGTCACCTCGATCATTGCCATGCTTATCGGGGTGCCGGTCAGTTTTGGTATTGCCCTGTTTATCACCGAGCTCTGTCCGGTCTGGTTGAAGCGGCCGGTCGGGATCGCCATTGAACTGCTGGCCGCCATACCGAGCATCATTTACGGCATGTGGGGTCTGTTCATCTTTGCCCCCCTGTTCGCAGATCATGTGGAGCCCTGGTTGAACAGCCGTTTTGCCGGTGTGCCGCTGCTCGGCTCCCTGTTGACCGGCCCGCCCATGGGCATTGGCATGGCCACGGCCGGAATTATTCTCGCCATCATGATTATTCCGTTTATGACCGCGGTCATGCGGGATATGTTCGAGGTTGTTCCCGATGTCCTCAAGGAATCCGCGTACGGGATCGGGGCCACCACCTGGGAGGTCGTCCGCCGGGTGGTTCTGCCCTATACCCGGGCCGGGGTGATCGGCGGTATCATGCTCGGCCTGGGCCGGGCCATGGGTGAGACCATGGCGGTTACCTTTGTCATCGGCAATACCAACAGGATCCATGCCTCTCTGCTCATGCCCGGCAACACCATCTCTTCCAGCCTGGCCAACGAGTTCACCGAGGCGGTGGGAGAAATATATACGTCATCACTCATCGCCCTGGGCCTTATTCTGTTTTTCATCACCTTCATAGTCCTGGCCCTGTCCAGGCTCCTGCTTCATCATCTCTCCAGGCAGGAGGGCCTGCGGACATGAGCGTGGTAATGGATACGGCCCGTTTTCAGAGGCGGAAATATCTCAATATCATGGTCCTCTGTTTGTCTGTTCTGATGACCATGTTCGGACTGTTCTGGCTTGTCTGGTTGTTGTGGACCCTTTTTTCCCAGGGCCTGCCATATGTGAATTCAACCCTGTTTTTCAAGGCAACGCCTCCGCCCGGAGGTACCGGTGGTCTGGCAAATGGTATTGTCGGCAGCCTTGTACTGACCGTTACCGGGGTATTGATCGGGGCCCCGACCGGGGTGCTTGCCGGAACATATTTGTCGGAATTTTCAAGAAAATCAAAGATTGCCCCGGTCATTCGCTTTGTCAACGATATCCTGCTGAGTGCCCCGTCTATCATCATTGGTGTTTTTGTCTATGAGATTGTTGTCGTGCCCATGGGCCATTTTTCCGGCTGGGCCGGAGCCCTTGCCCTGGCCATGATCGCCCTGCCGGTCATTGTCCGCACCACCGAAGACATGCTTCGTCTGGTCCCTGACAATATGCGGGAAGCGGCAGCGGCCCTGGGCGCTCCCCGGTGGAAGGTGACCACGGCCATTATTTACCGGGCTGCGCGTTCCGGCATCCTGACCGGCGTCCTGCTCGCTGTCGCCCGTATCAGCGGCGAAACGGCGCCGCTTTTGTTTACGGCCCTTAATAACCAGTTCTGGAGCAGTTCGCTCAACCAGCCAATGGCCAATCTGCCGGTGGTGATTTTCCAGTTTGCCATGAGCCCCTACGACGACTGGCAGCATCTTGCCTGGGCCGGGGCCCTGTTGATAACGCTTGCTGTCCTGGGGCTGAACATTGTTGCCCGGATTATCCTGAAAACTCCAAAGATGAGAAAATAAAAAGAACGAGATACTGGTGAGATGTCAATGCTGCTCAATGTAAATACCGATGGCGCCGGCGGACGTTGTTCCGTTGCCGGCGGGGACGTGATTGCTGAAGACAAACGAATCGCATCCAGGGCCGAAGACGAACAGGTCAAGATGTCCATTCGCGATCTCAATTTTCATTATGGCCGGTTCCATGCCCTCCATGATATCAGCATGGATATACGGCTCAACCGGGTCACCGCCTTTATCGGCCCGTCCGGCTGCGGAAAGTCCACTCTGATACGGTGTTTCAACCGTATCTATGAACTCTATCCAGGGCAACGGGCCACAGGCCGCATTCTGCTCGATGGCCGCAATATCCTGGATAACCGGGAAAATCTTAATCTCCTGCGGGCCACCGTTGGCATGGTTTTCCAGAAACCAACCCCCTTTCCCATGAGTATCTATGACAACATCGCTTTTGGCATCAGTCTGTATGAACGTCTCTCCCGGGCGGAGATGAACGAGCGGGTGGAATGGGCCCTGCAAAAGGCGGCCATCTGGGATGAGGTCAAGGATATCCTCCAGCAGAGCGGTACCGCTCTCTCCGGCGGCCAGCAGCAGCGCCTCTGTATTGCCCGGGCCATCGCCATCAAGCCGGAGGTCCTGCTGATGGATGAGCCGGCATCGGCGCTGGATCCACTCTCGACCCTGAAGGTGGAGGACCTGGTGGAGGAGTTAAAAAGCGACTACACCATCGTTGTCGTCACCCACAACATGCAGCAGGCAGCCAGGATTTCCGATTACACGGCCTTCATGTACCTTGGTGAACTGATCGAATTCGGCGATACCGCATCCCTGTTTACCAATCCGCTCAAACAGCAGACCGAAGACTATATTACCGGTCGTTTCGGGTAAACCTGCATTTTCGGCGCATCGGACACAACAATGACACCGCTACGCTGTTATGAAAATCAGCAGGTTATGCCTAAGAAGGGCTTTGTCCACAACCCAAGTCTGTAGGAGCGGCTTCAGCCGCGAAATTTTCATGTTTATCTTGGTAATTGGGTGAGCTGTTCGCGGATAAATCCGCCCCTACAGCACATATTTTGGATAAGGATTTGGTCAGACGAGACTGAGACAGTAAAGCAGGTAGCCGCCGAGCAGGAACATACCGTGGATTCGTCTGGTGCCGCCGCTTTTGTGGAGGATGGGAATCAGGATAAGGGTAAAGGCGAGCATGACCGGCAGGTCACGGTGCAGGAGGTCGGAAGAGAGGGTAAACGGTTTCAGCAGACCGGTCAGGCCCAGGACCATGAACAGGTTGAACATGTTGGAACCAATGACATTGCCGATCAGCAGGCCGGATTCATCATGGCGCAGGGCCGCAAGGCTGGATGCCAGTTCGGGCAGGGATGTGCCGATGGCGGCCAGGGTCAGGCCGATGATCAGTTCGCTGACGCCGAAATAGCGTGCCAGATCGACCGCACCCCGGATAAAGAGATTGGAGCCGGTTGCAAGCAGCACAAGACCCAATAGAATCAATCCCAGCATAAGGGGCAGCCCCATGCCGCCGCCGGCCTCTTTCCTGTTTATATTCTTCTCTTTTTCGCGTTCCTGATTGCGCAGGGTGTTATTGCAGACAAGGATGGTGTACCCGGTCAGAGTCAGGACAAAGAGCAACCCCATGGCCCGGGAGAAAAAACCGTAACCGCTGCAGAGCATGAGCAGCACCGATCCGCCGCTGACCAGCAGCAGTTCGTACCAGACCTCGCCAATGGTCAGGGCAAGGGGGCGGATCAGAGCGCAACAGCCGAGGATAAGACCGATATTGGCGATATTGGAACCGACCACATTGCCGATCATGATGTCGGGATAGCCCTTGAAGGCGGCGGTCATGCTGACAAAGAGCTCCGGGACCGAGGTCCCAAAGGCAACCACGGTGAGTCCGATAAGCAGCGGTTTCATCCCCAGCCGACCGGCAAGCCTGGTGGCGCCTTTTACCAGCGCTTCACCGCCGCCGACCAGCATAACCAGTCCTCCGAGAACAAAAGCCGCTGCCGACAGGACGGAGAGAGAATCCGTTTCCATAAAAAAATAAAAAAAATTAAAAAAGATGGCGTCGTAAAAACTTCGATCTACTGCGTCGTGTGTCCTGTGGCGATTCTCGACATACTACATGTATAGTCAAGACCCGCCACAGAACACTACTCCTTGTATATCTGTGTTTTTACTTAGCCAT
>JALVAI010000497.1 GCA_027011235.1 Desulfobulbaceae bacterium | reverse complement strand
GAGATTGACTCGCTGCAAGGTCCAGGCCGTATCCGGTAAAAGGCTCGCTGCAAAGCTCGCCCAGAACCGCCATGGCGCCATCCCGCATGCCGGTGAGATTATACCCGCCTTCAAGGGTGATCAGCAGTTTACCGCCACAGAGTTCATCGGCCAACTGGCGCATGACCCTGGTCATATAGGCAAATCCGACCGGGGTTACCTTCATTGCGCCCAGGGGATCACCGTCATATATATCAAAGCCGCAGGAGACAAGGATAAGTTCTGGCCGGTACTCCCGGGCGATCGGGGCAAAGAGCTGGTTGAAAATAGAGGCGAACTCGGCATCGCCCTGGCCGCCTGGCAGGGGAACATTGACCGTAAATCCCTCGCCCACTCCATTTCCGGTCTGGATAACGGCTCCGGAACCAGGATAATACGGATACTGATGGGTGGAGCAGTAGAGCACCCGGTCGCTATCATAAAAGCTATGCTGGGTGCCGTTTCCATGGTGCAAGTCCCAGTCGACAATCATGATCCGTTTTTTTGCCAGTTCCTTCTGCGCCCATTTGGCGGCAATGGCAACGTTGTTGAACAGACAGAACCCCATGGACTGGTCATGCTCGGCATGGTGTCCGGGCGGTCGGACCAGGCAGAATCCATTGTCGATTTCTCCGTTTTCAAGACGCCTGATACCGTCAATCAGGGCGCCGACGGCCAGCAGAGCGGCATCATATGAATCGGCCGAGGTCCTGGTATCACCATCGAGATATGCATGCTCCCTGCCGGCGGTATCGGCAACCCGCCTGATCAGTGCGGGCGTGTGGTTGAGCTCGATAATTGCGGGCGAGGCCGGTTCAAACCGGGGATAGACAAAGCGGTTTCCCACCTCTTCCTTATCGAGCTCGTTGAAAATAACCTGAAGTCGTTGTGGAGATTCTGGATGATCGGAACCTGGATTATGGGCCAGGAAAAGGTCATCCCGGTAGATGGCGGTTGTGCGCATTTCAGCTCCTCCGGCGGGTGTATATGTTGTTTTCGGTGATAATCATGTCCATGGTCTGATCGTGGGGTTTGAGGTGGATTGTATCAACCATCTGGAGTTGATAGGCAAGGGCGATACGGGTTGCCTGCGGCGCCTCCAAGGCAAGGAAGCGGTCATAATAACCGCCGCCATATCCGAGTCTGCCGCCCTGCCGGTCAAAAACCGATCCCGGCACAATGACCAGATCGATTATGGCGGGATCAATGGTGTTGTCCGGGATGAGCGAGGCTTCGGGTTCCGGGATTCCGCAGTATCCAGGGGCGAGCTCTTTTTCCGGCTCCTTGATTGTAATGCCGAGCAGCCGTTTTTCCCTGACCAGGGTCAGGGGAACGGCCACGGTTTTCCCTGACTCAAGCAAAGTCGTGATAATCGGCAGGGTCTGGACTTCACTGCGGAAAGCGACATAGACCAGCAGGGTGGCACAGTCGTTGAGCAGGGGAAGGTCAAGGAGGGTGCGACCAATCCGAAGCGATTTTTCGCGTTGCAGGGTTGGTGCCAGGGCATCTCTTCGGGCAAGGGTCTGTTTCCGTAACTTGGTATGCTCGCTTGTCATGACCAAATGTCAGGCATAAGATTTAAGGAAAAAATAAAATATACCATAATCGTGGTTATTTACGTTTTTTTTCTTCAGGATTACTAAAAAAAACGGTATCCACCCGGATGGGAGGATACCGTCTGTACGCAGTCATGCCGGAATTTTTCGCTGACCGATCACATGGGGACAATCAGTTTGTTGGCATCTTCGTTCCAGGTGACGATCACATACCAGAGCGCCATGGCCAGCCCGATCAGCAACAGGGTATACCCGTATCCCATGACATCGGGCAGGTAGATATATTTGCCAAGATGACCGGCCTGTTCCAACCCGGTGACATCAATGGAGCCGCCGGAGGAAATTGCCTCCCGAATCTCATCGACATCATAATCGATCAGACCGTAGCGGGCCTGGGTGAGAAGGTTGTTAAGCGCTGCGCCCTTGACTTCAAATTCCATCCCCTTGAACCAGTGTACCAGCAGGGAATTGGCGATACCGAAAAAAGGCACCACGATCCAGAGCTTGAGTTGCCCTTCGCCGACCCGCCAGAGGGTTCCCGAACCGCAACCACCGGCGAGCATGGCGCCGAGACCGAAGATAAAACCACCGACCACGCCGCCCCAACCAAAGGTGCCGCGCACATAGTTGATGGGCGACAGGACAGGATCACCGCCATGGGCAATGGGAACAGTATACTTGAGGACGGCGCCGCCGATGGCAAGGATAAAGATGGACAGGGCCACGGATTTTGCCAGGGTGCAGTCTCCGGTCATGTGGGGTTCGCGAAATCCCTGGACCATGCACCAGCGGCCACGCTGCATGGCATAACCAAGACCGGCGGCTATGAGCAGGATACCGGACAGAGAGGCGATGTAGTCAACATTGCCGTCACCGTCATAGCCGGCATAGTATTTCGCTCCGTAAACCAGGGCGGCAATGGCTCCAAGGCCAAGGATTCCCTGGATGGCTCGCGGTAGTTCAATGGTCCAGGAACCGCTGGAACCCCAGGTAACATATTCCATTTCCTTGTACAGCAGCCAGAGTCCGAACACGACGCCGATGACCAACCCAAGCCACATGGTAAAGCCGTTGGCCGCCAGATTGCCGATGGCGTTGTACATGCCGCCGACATTGCAGCCACCGGCAAGGGCGGAACCGATACCCATGAAAATACCGGCGATGATGGCCTTGACTACCTCACGATACGGTGGAAAACGAAAGGCAAACTGGCCGCCTAAGCAGGCGGACAGAAAGGCGCCCCCGACAAAGCCGATACCGATGACCGATCCGGAACTGATCAGGGGCGATTTTGGCGCGCTGGAATATATGCCGATCCCGTAGAGGATCCAGTCGCCCCAGTTTCTGATGGCGCCGACAGCCCCCCATGGCCGCCACCAGGCCATGATAAGAATACTGAGGAGCGCTACAATCACCCCGGTAATGTTGGCATTCCACTCGCTTTCGCAGAGTAGTTTGTAGAGCCCCCTGATCTTGCCGCCAAAGCTCGCATCACTCATGCTTTCTCCTCCAAAAGTGTTAAGTAATTATATGAAAATACTAAATATTGTTTGGTCGATCCTTCTGTGGAGTTTTAGTGATTATTCTGTTCAATCCCGATGAAGAAGACCGATTTTTTTTCATATTCATCCTGCAACCTTTACCGTTACCCTCATTTCTTGTCAAGGAGATTTGGAGTTGCAAACAGAGGAGGAATCATTTTGGTGAAGAGTATTTTAATCGTTTTTTTAATAAGTTGCATAGCTGTGTCCCGTGAGGCTCCATTCATTTATTGCTTGACAGAACAGGCCCTATCCGCTATACAAAATTCTGCCGCACCCATCTACTCTGTGGGAGTTGTACCAAGTGCGAAATAACGGGTGCAGGCGCCGATGATGCCGGGTCTTAATATTTTTCTTTTTTATTATCCTATTTATAGAACAGGAGGATTACATGAGTGATCACAAAGTAGCGCCTGACGGACTGGAAGTTGCCGCAGTACTTGATGCCAAGGGTCTCAGCTGCCCGATGCCTCTGCTGCGCACCAAAAAGGAGATCGGCAAGATCAATTCCGGCGAGATTCTGCAGATAGATGGTACCGATCCCGGCTCCAGAAATGACATCCCCGGCTGGTGTGACCGTGCCGGCCACGAATACCTGGGCGAAAAGGAAGAGTCCGGATATATTAGCTTTTTTGTTAAAAAAGGTTGATGATTCCAGGGTGAATACACTACGTTTTCAGAAGGAGAAAACCAATGGCAGGTGATCCGAATAAACTCGCAATTTTTGTAACTTCACCGCAGAACATGACCCATGTGGTCGGACTTGCTGAAGCCACTGTCAAGGCCGGTAAAAAGCCCATGATCTTTTTTACCTATAAATCCATTCATCTGACCAAGGACCCTCGTTTCAAGGCTTTGGCCGAACTGTGCGGCGAGGAAGATATTGCCATCTGCGCCGACAGTTATACCTGTGAGGGCTATGATTCGGCCAAGGACATTCCGGCCGGGCTGACAGCGAAACAGATGCGGACCCAGGCTTTTCACGGCGCATTGCTGGATGAATGCGGCAAGTACATTGTCTTATAAGGAGTTACAACAATGGAATCTTTAAAAGTATACATATTGATTGCCAATCGTTTCTATAATGACGGTATCCGTTCAGCGCTTGGCCTTGCCGTGGAAAATCACTATGGGTACCCGGTTATCATGAACGGTGAATTTCCCAAGATGACCGAGTATATGGCGGAAAATATCGCCTGGATAGCCGATATGGAAGGCGAAGTTTTCAGCTGCGGCGCCGATGCGCCCACCGATCTTCCCGAAGGCGTATCGATGACCAATATTTCCCTGCAGGAACTTGGTGAAAGGATGCGGGAAGCCGACGTTATTATTCCCTATGGCCTGCCAAAGCAGACCAATGAGCCCCCGCCGGCCTGCGCCGACTGATAAGGAGGAACGATTATGAAAATATTACAGGTATACCGTTCTGAGCCCAATGATGACGTCAAGACCCTGGTCGAGATTCTCAACCGTGACCGTGACGCCGATGAATTCAAGCTCTATGATGCTGACCCGGATTATGACGTTCTGGTTGAAAAAATCTTTGCCGCCGACAAGACCGTCTGCTGGTGGTAAATTACATAGAAGTGTATACAAAAAGCCCCTGCCGTTTGGCAGGGGCTTTTTTTTATGGGATTTTTCTCATTCCTTGCCAAGGATGTAGTATGTCGAGAATCGCCACAGGACACACGACGCAGTAGATCGAAGTTTTTACGACGCCATCATTCCTTGCCAAGGAGAAAGGCCATCACCCGGTCATGGAACCAGGGCCTGAAT
>JALVAI010000496.1 GCA_027011235.1 Desulfobulbaceae bacterium | reverse complement strand
TGCCTGGTGACAATGTGCATATCACCGGTGAGCTGATTACCCCGATAGCCATGGAAGAGGGGCTTCGCTTTGCAATCCGTGAGGGTGGCCGTACTGTTGGCGCCGGCGTCATCAGTGAAATTATAGAATAAGTGGGAACCAATGATACCGACAGACAAAATTCGTATCCGCCTGAAGGGCTACGATCATAAACTGCTTGATCAGTCAACCAAGGAAATCGTAGAAACGGCAAGGCGGACAGGGGCGATCGTCGCCGGTCCGATACCGCTGCCGACAAGTATTAACAAATATACTGTGCTGCGTTCACCCCATGTGAACAAGAAATCCCGGGAACAGTTCGAAATGCGGACCCATCGACGATTGCTTGATATCCTTGAACCCACCCAGCAGACAATTGACTCATTGATGAAACTTGAGTTGTCCGCAGGTGTTGATGTCGAGATCAAGCTGCCCTGACACGTATGCTCCATGGCGTACATGCAGGTGTCTTAACGGTAGTTGAAAAATTACGGGTAGAGAAATGCCGAAAACAAACGGAATATTGGGACGCAAGGTAGGAATGACGCGTGTGTACAATGAACACGGCCGCTCGATTCCTGTGACCGTGATTGAAGCTGGTCCCTGTACTATATTGCAGAAGAAAACCATTGCCAAAGAGGGGTACAATGCCATCCAGGTGGGTTTTCTTGAAAAGAAAGAGTCACGGATCAACAAACCCCTGTCCGGACATTTTAAACGTTCCGGTGGTAAGGGATTTTATCACATTCGAGAATTTCGGGTCAATGATCCGGATGCCTATGACCTTGGCCAACAGATATTCATAACCGATCTGGTTAAGGTTGGAGATAAGATTGACGTTTCCGGCAGGGCAAAGGGACGTGGTTTTCAGGGTGTTATGAAGCGCCATGGATTTGGAGGCGGCAAGGCGTCTCATGGTTCCGGATTTCATCGGGCGCCTGGCTCCATTGGTTGTTCAGCTTATCCCGGCCGGGTTATCAAGGGCAAAAAGCTTCCCGGGCAGATGGGGAATAATCTGGTTACCCAGAAAAATCTGACCATTGTTGATATCAGGGACGAAGAAAACATTCTTCTTGTTGAAGGTGCTGTCCCTGGAGC
The DNA here is from genome assembly GCA_027011235.1 of Desulfobulbaceae bacterium. Taxonomy (GTDB): domain Bacteria; phylum Desulfobacterota; class Desulfobulbia; order Desulfobulbales; family Desulfobulbaceae; genus DRLX01. Next base: position 14,699 of record JALVAI010000496.1, on the reverse strand, counting down.
CAAAAACGGATTGCTCAGTATTTTTACGAAAGAAGCATAGGTGCTTTCGGTCGATTAATTTTTGTCATTAACAGATGATGATGTAACTGGGTCTTTTCCCTAACGATTGACCGGGACACGGATTTTCATCTGCTGTTGAAGGAGACAGACATGGCAGTTTGCGATGTTGTTAACAGCTCCGCTGAAAAAGTCGGAGAGATAGAGCTCAACGATGCTCTGTTTAATGTTGAGGTCAAAAAGGGTGTACTGCATGAGGTTGTCTGCATGCAGAGGGCCAATCGCCGTTCAGGTAATGCCTGTACCAAAACCCGGGGCGAAGTTCGGGGCGGTGGCGCAAAACCATGGAGACAAAAGGGAACGGGGCGTGCCCGTGCCGGCTCCAGGACTTCGCCGATATGGCGGGGAGGCGGAACAACCTTTGGCCCCAAACCCCGTGATTATGGCTATAAACTTCCGAAAAAAGTCAGACGGCTTGCCCTGCGCATGGCGCTCTCCGCACGCAACAGCGAGGGAAACATGGTGATTGTCGATTCGTTGTCATTATCGGCAATAAAGACCAGGGATTTTGTCAAGGTGATGAAAAATTTTCAGTTCGATGACTGCCTTGTGGTAACTGCGACCGAGGATCCTGTTGTCAGCAAATCCGCTCGTAATGCGGTCGGTTACAAGGTTATGCCGGTTGCGGGACTGAATGTGATTGACATATTGAAACATTCCAAGTTGATGCTTACCCAGGACAGTGTGGCAAAACTTGAAGAGAGGTTGGTCGTATGAAGGATCTGCATGAAGTGATCAAAAGTCCCTGCCTGACGGAAAAAAGCAACCTTCTTCAGGAATTGCAGGGAACTGTCGTTTTCAAGGTGCATCCACGGGCAAATAAAATCGAGATCAGGCAGGCCGTTGAAAAATTGTTTGATGTCAAGGTTGCCTCGGTGAAGACCGCAACCATGCGTGGCAAACAGAGGAGAATCGGCATTAAGTCCATGGGACGGACCAAAGACTGGAAAAAGGCATATGTGACCCTGTCCGAAGGGGAAATCAACTTTCTCGATGAATTATAATCGTGGAAGATAACGTCCATTGGCGATCACTGCTCTGACTGAGATAAGTTCTAACGGGAAAAATCATGGCACTCAAGACCCATAAACCTACATCACCGGGAAAAAGACATCAGGTATCTGTCCAGAGCCCGGAGCTATCAACTAAAAAACCTGAAAAATCTCTTCTTGCGCCACTGAAGAAAAAAGGTGGTCGCAACTGTTATGGCCGTATCACCGCCAGGCATAGAGGTGGCGGCCATAAGAGAAAGTATAGAATTATCGACTGGAAACGGGACAAGACCGGTGTAGAGGCGACGGTAACCGCCATAGAATATGACCCCAACCGTTCCGCCCATATCGCCCTATTGACCTATAGTGATGGTGAAAAAAGATATATTCTTGCTCCAGGAAAGATCACTGTTGGCGATATAATCATGGCCGGGACAGATGTGGATATTAAACCGGGCAACTGTCTACCGATGGCCAATATTCCCCTTGGCACCATCATCCATAATGTGGAGATGAAAATCGGTAAAGGCGCCCAGTTGGTCAGGTCTGCCGGGGCCTCTGCCCAGTTAATGGCAAAAGACGATGAATTTGTGCTTGTCAAACTCCCCTCCGGTGAGGTGCGCAGGTTTCGCAAGGAATGCCGTGCCTGCATCGGGGCTGTCGGCAATTCAGAGCATGGGAGTGAAAAGCTCGGCAAAGCCGGACGCAAACGCTGGAAAGGGAGGCGTCCCTCTGTCCGTGGCGTTGCCATGAATCCCATTGATCATCCCATGGGTGGTGGTGAAGGTAAAAGCTCTGGCGGCCGGCATCCCTGTACACCATGGGGTGTACCAACCAAGGGATTCAAGACGAGAAAGAAAAAAGCTTCCGATCGGGATATTATCACCAAGCGTTAGTTTATCCGAAGATAGTCCGCGTAGCTGTGTCCTTTCGGACTATTTTCATTATTCGATGTGGCTGAGACGGTAAAATATGGTCCAGCTATGCTGGTTTATTAGGAGAATAGAACAATGGCTCGATCCATCAAAAAGGGTCCATTTGTCGATGAACATCTTTTGAAAAAGGTTGAACAGGCCCAGGAATCCGGCTCTCGAAAGGTTATAAAAACCTGGTCACGGAGATCGGACATTATACCAGAGATGGTTGGTTTGACCTTTGCAGTTCATAATGGAAAAAAATTTATTCCCGTGTATGTAACTGAAAACATGGTAGGCCATAAGCTTGGTGAGTTTTCCCCTACCCGTACATTTTATGGACACGCCTCTGACAGAAAAGGCCGGTAGTCCAAAGCAAACGGTCAACGATAAGGAGCATTTCGATGGAAACAAAAGCCGTCGCAAAATATATACGGATTTCACCGCAAAAGGCCAGGCTTGTTGCCGATGTCGTCCGTGGAATGGATGTTGAGACCGCCATAACCACCTTACGGTTCATGCCGAAAAAGGGTGCGAGGATCCTGCGCAAGGTCATCGAATCAGCTGTGGCCAACGCAGACCAGATGGAAACCATAGATATTGACACCCTGTATGTCAAATCAATTGAAATAAATGGCGGGCCCAGTCTGAAGAGATTTCGGCCACGGGCCATGGGCCGCGCCACCGGCATTATCAAAAGAACAAGTCATATCACCGTTGTGGTCGATGAGGCTTCTTAGGTCCATTGGTACAATAATATTGCACTTTTTAGAGATCAACTGTTAGTGGGAACGGAGGAACACTTTGGGACAAAAAGTTAACCCTATTGGATTGCGGTTGGGAATAACCCGGTCATGGGAATCGATCTGGTATGCGAACAAGGATTACGCCGACAATCTCTATCAGGATCAGCAGATCAGGAAGTATCTGAAAAAGAGATTGTATCATGCCGGTATATCACGGATTGTCATAGAGAGGACCGGAGATAAGATACGGGTTAAACTGTACACAGCCCGTCCCGGTATTGTGATCGGAAAAAAAGGTGCGGAAATTGAACAGTTGAAAAAAGACCTGGAGCAGAAATTCGGGCGGGAGTGTCTCATTGACATCCAGGAAATTCGTAGACCTGAGGCTGATGCCCAGCTTGTGGCTGAAAATATTGCCATGCAGCTTGAACGCCGGATCGCCTTTCGCCGGGCCATGAAAAAATCTATCAATTCAGCCCTCCGTTTCGGTGTCAAGGGAATCAAGATTTCCTGTGCCGGTCGCCTTGGTGGCGCTGAAATGTCAAGAACAGAATGGTTCAAGGAAGGACGGGTACCACTTCATACCCTCCGGGCTGATATTGATTATGGAACGGCTGAGGCAAAAACCACTTATGGTGTTATTGGAGTTAAGGTGTGGATCTTTAAAGGTGAGATCCTTTCTGACAATGAAATGACCATGGGATAGTTGAACCTTTTTTGTATCGCAAACAACGACGATCCATAAAGGTGTGAAAAATCTCCAGCGGGGTTATAGATAATGTTAAGTCCAAGAAAGGTAAAACATAGAAAACAACATAAGGGCAGAATGCGGGGTAAGGCCCAACGAGGCTCCGATCTTGTCTTTGGTGATTACGCCTTAAAGGCGGTTGGCCGTGGTCGTTTGACTGCCCAGCAGATAGAAGCTGGCCGTATAGCAATTAACAGAAAGGTAAAACGCGGCGGCAAGATGTGGATACGGATTTTTCCGGACAAACCTATTACAAAAAAGCCTGCCGAGACCAGGATGGGTAAGGGTAAAGGATCTCCTGAATATTGGGTGGCCACAATCCGGCCCGGACGAATCCTCTATGAGTTGAAAGGTGTGCCTGAGGAGTTGGCTGTCGAGGCATTGCGTCTTGCCAGTTTCAAATTTCCTTTTGCAACCAAGGTTATCACCAGGAGTACAACGATATGAAGGCTAAGGAACTCCGTGAAATGAGTGCCGAAGAGCTGAGAAAAAAAGAGAAGGATATACGTGAAGATCTCTTTAAACTCAAGTTTCAACATGGTATTCGCAGGCTTGAGAATCCTGCCCGGTTATCTGAGCTAAGGCGAGACATCGCCCGCATACAGACAATCATGGCAGAACAGGCGAATCAGTAGCAGTCGTGTTATTGACCAAGTAATACTCCACCGGACCGGAAGAATGAGTGAACATACCAGGAAAACCCGTCAAGGGTCAGTAATCAGTAACGGGATGGACAAAAGTGTTGTTATCCTTGTTGAACGAAAAGTGCGACATAAGCTGTACGGAAAGTATATACGAAAACGAAGGAAATATATGGCCCATGATGCCTCGAACTCTTGCAATATCGGAGACACGGTATTGATTGAAGAATGTCGTCCTTTATCAAAAAACAAACGTTGGCGGGTATTGTCTATTTTGGAAAGGGCTGTGTGATAAACCGGCCGGTTTCCCCGATGTAGTCAGTCAATGTATATCTCTCAGGTGGACCAATGATTCAAACTGAAACCATACTTAACGTGGCCGATAATTCAGGTGCCAAAAAAGTACTCTGTATTCGGGTTCTTGGCGGAACACGACGGCGATATGCCGGTATCGGCGATGTCATAGTTGTCACCGTGAAGGAAGCTATTCCTCATGCAAAGGTAAAGAAGGGCGACGTGCTGGATGCGGTTGTTGTCCGGACAAAAAAGGAAATACGCCGACCGGAGGATACGACCGTTCGTTTTGATGAAAATGCGGCTGTTCTTCTTTCCGGCTCCGGAGAGCCGGTGGGTACACGTATCTTTGGTCCGGTTGCCCGAGAGCTTCGTTCATTGGGATTTATGAAGATAATATCTCTTGCTCCTGAAGTTTTATAATTATTTGTATTTTGAACCGACGGAAATAAAAGAGAAGAGGAACGACAATGCGGCAGGGACAGACAAGTCTGAAAGTCAATGATCAAGTGGAAGTGATTGCCGGCAAGGATAAGGGCAGGGTCGGCAAAATTCTGAGAATCGATCGGGCCAGAAACAGAGCGGTTGTGGAACGAATCAATATGATTCGCAAACACCAGAAACCGATTGACGCGAATCAGCCGGGACAGATGATAGACCGGGAGGCACCCATCCATATTTCAAATTTAAAACTGGTTTGTCCGGAGTGCGCTGAAACGGTACGTACAGGGAAAAAATTTCTGGAAGACGGAACCAAGGTGCGAGTGTGTAAAAAATGTGGAGCGACAATAGTCGCAGCCGCGAATTAGACCGGTCTTTCCGTTACGGAGCATAGAATGGCAACTCTTAAAGAACAGTATGAAAAGGATTTACGGCCCAGGTTACAGGAAAAGTTCAACCTGACCAATGTTATGGAGATTCCACGGGTCGAAAAGGTCGTTTTGAATATGGGCCTTGGTGAGGCTGTGCAGAATCCCAAAATAGTTGAAAAGGCTGTCAATGAACTTACGCTCATAGCCGGACAGCGGGCTGTTGTCACCAGGGCGAAGAAATCCATCGCCACCTTTAAGCTTAGAGAGGGCATGCCCATAGGGGCACGGGTGACGTTGAGAAAAGATCGTATGTATGACTTCTTGTCCAAATTGATGAATATTGCTCTCCCCAGAGTTCGTGACTTTCGTGGAGTTTCTCCGAAGGGATTTGACGGTAATGGAAACTTTTCCATGGGCGTTACCGAGCATTTGATTTTTCCGGAAATTGATTATGACAAGATTGACAAGGTACGGGGATTGAATATCACTATCGTTACCTCGGCCAAAACCGATGAGATGGGTCGTGAACTGCTCACACTCATGGGTATGCCGTTTAAAAGAAAATAATAATCGTAGTCATCCGAATTATCAGTTTTTATACAGGAGGAAGCTGTGGCAAAAAAATCACTCATTGCCAAGGCGAGAAGGACACCGAAATTTAAGGTTCGTTCATATAATCGTTGTCCCCTTTGTGGACGTTCCAGGGCCTTTATCCGTAAATTCGGAGTATGCAGGCTCTGTTTTCGTAAACTCGCGTCCCAGGGTGAAATAACCGGGGTTACCAAATCGAGTTGGTAATATGAATAAACAACAATACAGTTACACTGTATTCTTGATGAATACGTGTTTAAGTGAAGGGATTCTGAAGAGAGGTAATGTCTCATGTCTATGAGTGATCCACTGGCTGATATGCTCACCCGTATACGCAATGGGGTGGCCGCCCGATTTGATTCAGTCGAAATGCCGCTTTCAAAGTTGAAGGTAGGGGTTGTAAAAGTTCTGAAGGAAGAGGGATATATTACAGACTACCAAATCATTGACACGGGTGTACAGGGGATACTGAAGGTCACGTTGAAGTATGGCCCTAATAACGAACAGGTAATTACCGGTATACGAAGAGTCAGCCGGCCAGGACTTCGTCAGTATAAAAAAAGTTCGAATATTCCCAAGGTAATGAGTGGTCTTGGTGTTGGGATTCTTTCAACCTCCCGCGGAGTGATTTCGGACCGTGAGGCGAGAAGATTGAATGTAGGTGGAGAGTTACTCTGCGAGGTGTGGTAAACACGCTATTTGGCAAAGAGGAGGCAGTAGATGTCCAGGATTGGCAAACAACCTATTCCGGTTCCGGATGGTGTAAAGGTTGAATTACATGGCACACACGTCAAGGTGACCGGAAGCAAAGGCAGCCTTGAACGTGATGTTCGACCGGAAATAGAAATTTCACAGCAGGACAAAGAACTTGTTTGTACACCAAAGGGGACCAGTAAAAGGGTCATGGCCTTTTGGGGGATGACCAGATCCCTGTTGAATAATATGGTCATTGGAGTTGAGAAGGGATTTGAGAAAAAATTGCTGGTTGAAGGTGTCGGCTATCGTGCCAAGGCTTCCGGCTCCACATTGACTCTTAATGTCGGCTTTTCCAATCCGGTTGAATTTGTTGTGCCCGATGGCATCGATGTCAGTGTTGATAAAAATAATACGATTACACTCTCCGGCATTGATAAGGAACTGGTTGGCATGACGGCGGCAAGGATCCGGCAGATTCGTAAGCCCGAACCCTACAAGGGCAAGGGCATTCGCTATGAAGATGAGCATATCGTGCGCAAAGTCGGTAAATCCGGCGCTGCTGCCGCTGCATAAGAATAAAGAGGTGGAAAGAGTATCATGGCAAAGACAAGTCCCAAACTCGTTGCTCGCAGAAAAAGAATCAAGCGTATCCGGAAAAAGATTTTTGGTACCGGTGCCAAGCCGAGGATGCGGGTTTTCAAGAGTAATCGGCATATTTATGTCCAGATTATCGATGATGAAAAACAGGTCACTCTTGCCGCTGCCTCTTCCCAGGGAAAGGATCTGGACGGCGTGGAATGCGCCAACAAGTGCGAGCAGGCCTTGAAGGTTGGAGAGGTGATTGGCTCCAAGGCTCTGGCCGCGGGCATTAAAGAGGTGGTCTATGATCGTGGTGGTAATCTGTATCACGGTAGAGTCAAGGCCTTGTCAGATGGTGCCCGTAAAAGCGGATTGAAGTTTTAATAAAACTTTATATTTGATATATATTCAATTTATCAGACAAAAAGGAAACAATACGGGGGTATTTCTTGGCTGATTTTAAACGTTCAAAAGATGGAGATCAGGAAGAGCTCATCGAAAAAATAGTGTTTATCAACCGTGTGGCCAAGGTCGTTAAAGGTGGTCGCCGTTTCAGCTTTAGCGCCATTGTCGTTGTTGGCGATGGCAAGGGACGGGTTGGATATGGACTCGGCAAGGCCAATCAGGTCCCGGAAGCTATTCGTAAGGGTATTGAACGGGCAAGAAAGGACATGCAGCCGGTTTCCTTAACCGATGTCTCCATACCGCATGAAATCATTGGCAAGTTCAAGTCCGGCTCTGTCATGTTGAAACCGGCTTCCGATGGTACCGGGGTAATTGCCGGTGGTGCGGTGCGCGCTGTTCTTGAGGCTGCCGGTGTCCAGAATATTCTGACGAAATGTCTGGGGTCGAATAATCCCCATAACCTGGTCAAAGCGACCATGGATGGGTTGAGGCGCATGCGTTCGGCTGAGCAGATAGCAAGCCTTCGTGGTCTCAATGTTGATGAAATGGTGGCATAGAACAACTTTTTACTACCGACGGATCGAGGACATGAAGGATACTATTACAATTACCCAAATTAAAAGTAAAATTGGCAGCACCAGGAAGATCAGGGCAACTCTGGTTGGTCTTGGATTGACCAGGATGTACAAAACGGTGACACGAAAAAATACACCTGAAATTCGTGGTATGATTGCCAAGGTTCAACATCTTGTACGGGTTGAGGAATAAAAAATGCTTAAATTGAACAACCTCTCCCCTGAAAAGGGGGCGCGACGTAGAAATAAACGTGTGGGTAGAGGTCCTGGAAGTGGTTTGGGAAAAACCGCTGGCCGCGGTCATAAAGGTGCTCGATCCCGGTCCGGGTTCAGCCAGAAACCAGGCTTTGAAGGTGGACAGATGCCATTGCACAGACGTCTGCCGAAAAGAGGGTTTACCAATATATTTAAAACTCACTATACAATAGTGTCGCTTGCCGAGCTTGATCAGTTTGAGGAAGGCAGTGTTGTTGATCATGACGCGCTGGTAAAAGCAGGGATTGTCAAGAACAACGGTTCCCCTGTCAAAGTGCTCGCCAACGGCGAACTTACAAAATCTCTGACCGTTGATGTTGATAAGGTCAGTCGGGGCGCTGCCGAAAAGATAGTTGCCGCCGGCGGCTCTGTAAAGGAGTAGATAATGAGTGGACTTGCCAGCGCGGCCAATATTCCGGAGTTGAGAAAGAGGGTGATGTTCACCCTCTTTATGCTTTTTGTCTACCGGATGGGCGTTCAGATACCGACACCTGGCATTAACGGTGAAGCCCTTGCAGCGTTTTTTCAGCAGAATGCAGGTACTCTGTTTGGCATGTTCAATATGTTTTCCGGGGGCGCTTTAAAGAATTTTTCGATATTCGCCCTTGGAATCATGCCGTATATTTCGGCCTCGATCATTATTCAGTTGCTTACCGTTGTTATTCCCCAGCTCGAGGCCCTTTCCAAGGAAGGTGAAGCAGGTCACCGCAAGATCACCCAGTATACGCGATACTCCACGGTTGGTCTTTCTATTATCCAGGGCTTTTTTATTGCAACCGGACTTGAGGGAATGTCTGGTCCCGGCGGCGCTGCCATTGTCCTAGTCCCCGGTCTCCAGTTCAAACTGATGACCGTGCTGACCCTGACAACAGGAACCGCCTTTATCATGTGGCTTGGTGAGCAGATGACCGAGCGTGGAGTCGGAAACGGAATATCGCTGATCATATTTGCCGGAATCGTTGCCAGGATGCCGGCTGCTGTCGGGAATTCCATTCAGCTGATAAAGGCCGGAGAAATAGCGGTTGTCTTTGTACCGGTCATGTTGATTCTGATGTTTCTGGTGGTGGCCTTTATTGTTTTTGTAGAAACTGCGCAACGCCGTATTCCTATTCAATATGCAAAACGAGTTGTCGGACGCAAGGTATATGGGGGACAATCTTCCCACTTGCCCCTTAAACTCAATATATCCGGGGTTATTCCTCCGATTTTTGCATCATCCATCATGATGTTTCCCGCCACAATCGGGTCTTTTATCAAGGTAGACTGGGTGCAGCAGGTTTCAGCCATGCTTTCTCCAGGCACCGTCTATTACTATGTCCTGTATGTGGGCATGCTGGTATTTTTCTGTTTTTTCTATACCGCTGTTACTTTCAAGCCCGATGACGTTGCCGAAAATCTCAAGAAAAACGGTGGATTTATCCCCGGTATTCGACCTGGCAAGAAGACCGCTGAGTTTATAGATTATGTCTTGACCCGAATAACAGTAATAGGTGCCATTTATCTTAGTGCCGTCTGTGTAATGCCGACCCTGTTGATCAATAAATTTAACGTACCATTCTATTTTGGAGGTACGGCCCTGCTCATTGTTGTCGGTGTTGCAATTGACACAATTTCCCAGATTGAATCTCATCTTGTCATGCGTAATTATGATGGATTCATGAAGGCCGGTCGCATGAAGGGACGACGTTGAGGGATCGTGAGTAACTCCGGCAGGGAAAGCGCAATTACTGTCAAATCTCCAGAAGAGATTGCGGTGATGCACAAGGCAAACCAGATCGTTGCCGGTGTCCTTTCTCTGCTTGAAAGCAAAATTCGGGCCGGCCTGACCACACACCAGCTTGATAAGTGGGCCGAAGAGTACTGCCGTGATCATGGCGCGGAACCAGCTTTCAAAGGATATCGCGGCTTTCCCGCCTCCCTCTGTGTCTCTGTCAATGAACAGGTTGTACACGGGATACCTTCCAAGCGGACAACAATACACGACGGCGATATCGTTTCCGTTGACTTTGGCACCAAGTATCAGGGATTTTATGGTGACAGCGCCGTGACCATTCCGGTTGGTACTGTTTCCAGAAGGGTCCGACAATTGCTCCTGGTTACTGAAGAGGCCTTGGCAAGAGCAATCGAGCAGGTAAAAATCGGTAATCGGGTTGCTGATATCTCAAGGGCTGTGCAGGAACATGTCGAAGAACAGGGTTTTTCAGTGGTTCGACAATTTGTTGGTCACGGGATAGGAAGTAATCTGCATGAGCCTCCCGAGATTCCAAATTATGTACAGAAAAAGGCATCACCCCGCCTTGTTGAGGGCATGGTGGTTGCCATTGAACCCATGGTAAATCTTGGCACGGAAAAGGTTCGTGTCCTGCGGGACAAGTGGACCGTTGTCACTGCCGATGGTAAACCTTCTGCCCATTTCGAACATTCGGTGGCCGTCACCGCCGATGGACCTTTTGTTCTCAGTTCACGATCAAAAGGGGATAATTGATCTTTTGTCGATATATTTTTATGCGGGATTTTCTCAATTATTCGTTAAATAACTTGAAAAAAGAAGATAATCCGTTATAATATAAAATTTTGCTCCAAAATTAATCAATAGTGGATATACATTATGGCAAAAGAAGAGGCCATTGAAGTTGAGGGAACCATTATAGAACCCCTGCCCAATGCAATGTTTCGGGTTGAACTGGAAAATGGCCATAAGGTACTGGCTCATATTTCAGGAAAAATGCGTATGCATTATATAAAGATCCTTCCCGGTGATAAGGTAACGGTCGAGCTTTCGCCATATGATCTTACCCGGGGCCGGGTGACCTTTCGTTCCAAGGGCGGTAAGGGGAAAAAGTGATATAATTTGCATGTGGTTATGAAATTTTATATTTGTAACCGCATTATCTATTTCGGCAGAGGGTGCCTGTCTGTAACTGCTGATCACTAAGGAGAGATAATCATGAAGGTGCGATCGTCAGTAAAAAAAATGTGCGCCAATTGTAAGATCATCAAGCGCAAGGGTATCGTACGTGTCAGCTGTACGAATAAAAAACATAAACAGCGGCAGGGATAATTTTTTGCCGAATAACTGTTTTCAAGCTTAACAAGGAGCAATATCTTGGCACGGATAGCAGGCGTGGATTTACCACGAAACAAGCATATGGATCGGGCATTGACCTATATTTACGGTATAGGACTGACCACGGCCCGAGAGATTCTCGATAAGGCCGACCTTCCATATCAGATGAACAGTGATGATCTGAGTGGTGATGATGTTACCCGTATTCGGAAAATCATTGAAAATGATTATGTGGTTGAAGGCGATAAGCGTCGTGAAGTATCCATGAATATCAAGCGTCTTATGGACCTTGGGTGTTACCGTGGTCGCCGTCATCGGGTTAGTCTTCCCTGCCGGGGACAGAGGACAAAGACCAATGCGCGGACAAGAAAAGGTCCGAGACGTGGTTCCGTGCGGCGATAAATTTAGTGAAAATACTATTATAGCCCCTGATTTTTTAGACATGATGGTTGGTTAACGAATCAAGGGGTGATGAATACTTATGTGGAGCAGTTATGGCTAAGGCAGGAAAAGGTGGTCGGAGTAAGCGCCGGGAAAAAAAGAATATTCCGGAAGGTATAATTTTTATTTACTCAACATTTAACAATACGGTTGTTACCATTGCCGATCGCCAGGGGAATACGATCGCCTGGTCAAGCGCCGGGGTTATAGGTTTCAAGGGATCCCGTAAATCTACTCCTTTTGCCGCCCAGAAAGCCTTGAGTGATGCCGTTGACAAGGCCAAGGAGCATGGACTGCGCAAGGTCGAAGTCCGGGTAAAGGGGCCAGGACCTGGTCGGGAAGCGGCCCTTCGCGCGCTGATAACGGCAGAACTTGATGTCAGTAAGATTGTTGATGTGACGTCTATACCGCATAACGGGTGCAAACCTCCCAAGCGGAGACGAGTGTAAGTACGCAAGGCGTACGATTGTACGGTCGCAGCCAGTGGAATGACTGAACGCTGCATAAAACCGATACCGATTATTGATGGAGGGCTACTTTGGCCAGATATACCGGAGCATCCTGCAGGGCATGCAGGCGTGAAAATTTAAAACTTTTTCTCAAGGGCGATCGGTGCTATTCCGATAAATGCTCGTTTGAACGGCGGTCCTATTCTCCCGGCCAGCATGGGCAGAATCGTTTTCGCAAGGTGTCTGACTACGCAGTGCAGTTGCGTGAAAAACAAAAAGTCAAACACATGTACGGGATGCTTGAGAAGCAGTTTCGCCGCTATTTTCATATGGCGGACCAGGCAAAGGGCGTAACCGGTGAGAATTTACTGATCATGCTTGAGCGTCGACTTGACAATACCGTTTATCGGCTTGGTTTTGCCAGTTCACGTGACCAGGCCCGGCAACTGATTCGACATAATCACTTTACCGTCAACGGGAAGAAAATTAACATACCATCCTATTTTGTCTGTGAAGGAGATGTGATCAGCCTGAAGGAGAAGAGCCGAAGCAATGAAATGATTAAAGACAATCTTGAAGGTGCCGCCCGCCGTGGAGTCCCGAGCTGGATTGAACTTGATCAGAAAAATTTCCAGGGAACCGTGAAGGCGATGCCAAATCGTGAAGAGATAACACTTCCGATTCATGAGCAGCTTATTGTCGAGTTGTACTCCAAGTAAACCCTAAGAATCAGGTATTGCATGGTACAGGAAATACGGGACGAAAATCCCTTTTATAAAAACTGGCATGAGCTTGTCACTCCGGAACGTTTGGAAGTTACGGAGGAGACGCATACTGAGCGCTACGGTCGTTTTATCTGTCAACCGTTTGAACGCGGTTTTGCGGCCACAATCGGTAATTCCTTGCGTCGTATATTGCTCTCTTCCATCAGAGGGGCCGCCATTACCTCTGTTAAAATTGATAACGCCCTGCACGAATTTACCACTATTGACGGTATCCATGAGGATGTTGCCGAAATTATACTCAATCTCAAATTGGTCCGACTGAAGCTGAACAGTCCTGACACCGTTGTGGTTGTGCTTGAGAAAAAAGGGACCGGAACAGTGACAGCCGCCGATATCAACGGTGGCGCCCATGTCGAGGTTATGAATCCTGATCAGCATATATGCACTATCACTGGTTCCGATACCACCTTCCGGGCCGAGCTCGAGGTGCAATGGGGCAAGGGGTATGTACCGGCGGAACAGAATAAACGCGAGGACCAGCCCATTGGGGTCATTCCCATTGATGCCGCCTTTTCCCCCATCCTGCGGATACAGTATGTTGTCAGTTCCGCCCGTGTCGGTCAACGGACTGATTATGACCGCTTGACCATGGAAGTCGAGACGGATGGAAGTGTTACCCCGGAAAACGCTCTGGCGTATGCCGCCAAGATCCTCAAGGAACAGATGACCATTTTTATCAACTTTGACGAGGACAAGGCAAAGGCGCCGGACAAGGTTGAAGGAGAAGGTGACGATATTGTCTATCCGCCATTCCTTGACAAAAATGTTGAAGATCTCGAGCTCTCTGTCAGGTCTGCCAACTGTTTGAAGAATGCTGACATTCAGTATATCGGTCAGCTGGTGCAGAAGACAGATGCGGAGATGTTAAAAACGAAAAATTTTGGTCGTAAATCACTCAACGAAATAAAAGCGCTTCTTGCCGAGCATGATCTGACCCTGGGTATGAAGGTAGAGGGATGGAAGGCCCCCGGAGAATCCGAGGAAGATGGAGAAGAAGGCTAACCATCAATAACGGCAGGGTTGTCAGATCAGGGTAAGAGAAAAAGAAGGACAAAACAATGAGACATAAAGTAGCAGGCCGCAAATTAGGCCGTAATCCATCCCATAGAAAGGCCATGCTTCGTAACATCGTAACCTCTCTGCTTGAGCATGAGCGTATTGTAACCACGGTGCCGAAAGCCAAGGAAGTTCGCAGGATCGCTGAAAAAATGATTACCTTGGGCAAACGGGGCGATCTGCATGCACGACGACAGGCCCTGTCCTATATCCGTACCAAAGACATCGTTGCCAAACTTTTTGACGAATTGAGCGAACAGTATGCGGATCGGCAGGGTGGATACACACGTATTATTCGTACCGGCACCCGGTATGGAGATGCTGCGCCCATGGCCATTGTTGAGCTTGTCGGGTATGAAGAGGTTATCGAAGAGGAACCCGATAGCGAAGAGGTTGAATAAAAACATTTGCGCCAACCTGTATACAAGACAGGGGAAGATTGGTACAGCCGGCTGGTTCGATGAGTAATCATCAACCAGCCTTTTTTTTTAATTGAAACATATTGGGACCAAAGGGAGCTTTTCATGATCTTCCGGTCACTTGGTCATTGGTCAAGCAATGCTGTTTATGGGCAATATGATGGAGAGAAATGATAC
>JALVAI010000495.1 GCA_027011235.1 Desulfobulbaceae bacterium | reverse complement strand
GGGTGGGATTCAAACGATCTGGCTGATGGGGGCCGCTTTACCGCAAGAGTGGTTGACGGGACATCCGGCCCATGCTACAGTAAAAAAAGATCGTTTTTTCGTGTATAAAACTTTCTTTCAGGGTCGATTTTCCCTTATTGACTCCGCATTCTTTTCCAGGGAGAAACTCTTCATGGACCGACAATATGGTCGCTGGAAGTTGTTGCTCATATGTCCCGTTTTCCTTTTTGCTGTCTTTCTTTTTTCTTGTGATTCCGGGCAGCCACCAGCGCCGATTATACTGGGACTGGCAATCAACCTCAGCGGTCGCGGCGGAGCGGCCGGGGAAGATATTCGCGATGGAGCCATTCTTGCCGTTAATACAATCAATAATAGTGGCGGCATCAATGGCCGGCCCTTGAAACTGCTGATCCGTGACGACAAAAATACGCCGGAGGGTATCCGGGCGGCAGACCAGTCACTTGCGGCCCAGGGAGTCAGTGTTATCATCGGCCACAGCACCTCCGGCAATACCCTGCTCAGCTATCCCTTTGTCATGGCAAAGGGTATCCTTCTTATCACCCCCTATGCCTCCACCAACAAGTTGAGCGGTAAAGATGATCTTTTTGTACGGACCCAGGTGAACTGCGACCTGTACGGCAGAAAGGCGGCTGCCCTTTTCAGGCGCCGGGCAATAGGCTCGGTGGCCCTGCTCATGGACATGAGCAACGCTGATTTTGTCGTAGACTGGAAGGAGTCGCTGGAACAATATTATCGCGGCAGGGTTGATGCGGTAACCTTCAATTCCAGAAAACAGGTACACTGGTCTGAAATTATCGCCTCGCTGCTGGCAATGAAAACAGATGCCGTGGTCCTGTTGACCGAAGCAAGTATGAGCGGGGTGGCCCTGCAGAAACTTCAGGCCGCCGGTTATGACGGCCATCGTTTCGCCACCGTTTGGGCGGATACGCCCGAGCTCCTGCATTATGCGGCTGGAAGCGCTGAAAATTTGCGGATTATCACCTTTATTGACCCAAACAATGAGCGGCCGGACTATCTAGCCTTTTCCAGGGCCATGGAAAAAAGCTTTCATAAAAAGGCGACGGCACGATCATCAAGGGCCTATGAAGTGGTTTTTATCCTCGCTGATGCCCTGAAGCGAAGAAAGGAAGACACATCGGCCGGTTTGAAAGAGGCCCTGCTCGCAGGTGATTATATGACCATTCTTGGTCATTTGCGTTTTGATAAATATGGTGATGTCGTGCGGCCGGTTTATGAAGTAATGGTCCATGACAATCAATTTCAGAGTAAGGGATCAATCTGAGTGCCTGATTCATTACCACTGCATAGCAAAATCAAGCGAATATTTGTTCTTGT
The DNA here is from genome assembly GCA_027011235.1 of Desulfobulbaceae bacterium. Classification (GTDB taxonomy): domain Bacteria; phylum Desulfobacterota; class Desulfobulbia; order Desulfobulbales; family Desulfobulbaceae; genus DRLX01. The sequence continues at coordinate 3,596 of JALVAI010000495.1, read as the reverse complement.
CGCCTTTCTTCTTTTTCCCCTTATTGTTCTGTCAAGTGGTCTGATTGAATACAAACGAATCCTCGCTGACTATTCCGCGGCCATGCATACGAGAATTTCCGTGGCCCAGGCCCTGCTCAGGGAAGAGCTTTTTCGCACCGATTCTCTTGTTGCATCAATAGGTCGCACGCTTGATCCGGCAAGTCCCGAATCTGCCCTGTCCCGTTTGATAAACAGTCGTTTTTTCACTCTTTTGGGCGAGACGTTTTACGTCCTTGATCCCCAGGGAAAGGTGGTCGCAATTTCCAAACCATACAAAGAGTATATCGGACTTGATTTCAGTGCCATGGCCCCTGCCGTGCGGGCCGGTAACAGGCGATTGGTTCGATACTATCAATCATTGTTGACCAAACGATCTGTTGTCGCCATTCAGTATCGCCTTGACAATGAACAGTTACTTGTAATTGAACGACCGCTTGAACAGTTTGTTCCAATTATGGCCGCCTTTGAGGAGGGCCGGAGATATAGCGGTGAGTTGTTTTTTGTCCTGTCCACGGCCGGGCAGACCATCTACCATCCTGACCCCACCTTGATGGAAACCCGGTATAATCTCGGTTTTGATTTAAAAAAGCAGACCGCACCGGACAAAGATGGTTTTTTTACCTTTGTCTATCATGGTCACAGGTATGTTGCCCAGCGCGAGCCCTTTGCCGAACCTTCGGGCTGGATAATGTATTACAGTGTGCCTGTCTCGGAAATGACAGGGACCATAGCAAGGCTGCTTGGTCGCCAGATTCTTTTTTTAACGGTTTTGTTCTTCTTGCTCCTCGTTGTCCTCCATTTTGTGTTTATCTGGTTTTTTTCCCGCCCGGTACACAATCTTGTGGCAGCTCTGGAAAGGTCGGATCCGGAGAATGGTTTGTCAATTGGCACCGATGACCTGGGCAATATGCTGGAATTAAATACAATAGCAGAGGCGATACAGCATAGGGATGCGGAAATTGTCAGTACGGTCAAACGTTTTCATTCGGTGCTTAACAGTCTTGATGCCATGGTCTATGTGGTTGATTTAACGACCTATGAAGTTCTTTTTATAAATTCCTACGGCCAAAAACTGTATGGAGACTGTACTGGACGTAAGTGCTATTCCTCGTTACAGGCGGGCCAGGAACAACCCTGTGAATTCTGCACCAATCATTTACTGGTTGATGAGCATGGAAAACCGACCGGCGTCCATGCCTGGGAGATGAAAAATACAGTGACCGGCCGTTGGTATGACTGTCGGGATCAGGCGATTTACTGGACCGATGGCCGGCTGGCACGGATAGAAATCGCCACGGATATTACCGGGAAAAAGGAGGCGGAAGAGGCATTACTGGCGGAAAAAGAGCGGCTGGACGTAACCCTTCGTTCCATTGGCGACGGTGTTATTACCACTGATGTTACCGGCAGGGTTACCTATGTCAATAAAGTCGCCGAAGAAATGACGGGCTGGACCAACGAGGAGGCACTGGGCAGGCCATCTGTCGAGGTTTTCAATATTATCAACGAAAAAACCGGCAAGAAATGCGTCTCTCCGGTGCAGAGAGTTATAGAGTTTGGCAGAATTGTCGGACTGGCAAACCATACGGCTCTGATTGCCAGGGACGGGACAGTTCGTTCCATTGCCGACAGCGGCGCACCGATCCGGAATCGTCAGAGTGCTGTTATCGGGGTTGTTCTGGTCTTCAGGGATATTTCCAAAGAAAAAAAGATGGAGGCAGAACTGCTGAAGGTGCGAAAACTGGAATCCGTTGGTGTTCTTGCCGGTGGTATTGCCCATGATTTCAATAACATTCTGGCTGCCATCCTCGGCAATATTGAACTGCTTGGCTATCGTCTTCCGGATTGTAATTCCGAGGTCAGGACCCTGCTGACCGATGTACGCAAGGCAACGAAAAGGGCAGCCAAGTTGACAAGACAGCTGCTTACCTTTGCCAAGGGAGGTGATCCGGTCAGGGCGGCAACCTCTCTGCCTGAGCTCATTACCGAGTCAGCCGGGTTTGTCCTCCATGGCAGCAGCGTGAGGTGCCGTTATGTTTTTCCCGAAGACCTCTGGCAGGTGGACGCAGACAGTGGGCAGCTTGGCCAGGTAATTCAGAATATTGTCCTCAATGCCAGGCATGCCATGCCGGAGGGCGGAACGATCATCATTACCTGTTCCAATGTCGATGATCCGGCAGGCGAGGCCCTGCTCAGTGTGGACAGGGGAAAATATGTTCGTATTGTCATCAGGGATACGGGTGTCGGGATACCGACCGAGATTATTGACAAGATTTTTGATCCCTATTTCACCACCAAACAGAAGGGAAGCGGGTTGGGACTTGCAATCTGCCACTCCATTATTCATAAACATGGTGGCTATATTACCGTTGACTCGGTGTCGGGACAGGGGACATGTTTTACCATCTATCTTCCGGCTGTTCTGTCCGGCGATCATGGTCGTCAAGAGGACAAGAAAATCAGCCGGGCCGTTAAGGCGGCCAGGATCATGGTTATGGATGACGAGGAAATGCTGCGGAATCTTGCCCGGTCGCAACTTTCCATGTTGGGTCACGAAGTGATTGCGGTTGCGGACGGGGAGCAGGCCATAAACCGGTATCAGGAATTGCAGGATTTGGGAACACCGGTTGACCTGGTGATTATGGATTTGACTATTCCCGGCGGTATGGGCGGGAGGGAAGCAGCGCAAAAACTGCGGCTTCTGGACCCGCAGGCAAAGATAATTGTCGCCAGTGGCTATTCCAACGATCCTGTGATGGCAACCTATGGCCAATACGGGTTTAAAGCGGCGATTGCAAAGCCATTTAATCTGGCCGAATTATCGGCAGTTATCAACACCGTGTTGCGCTCGTCATAAAGCGCTGCCGGTTGTCCGTGGGATTTATAACAATACCAGGAGAAAGTGTCATTGATGAGGGGTACGCATGGAGGGTTCTCTGTTTGGGCCGATCAGGCCAAGGCCGAGGATATGTTTTGTGGCCAGCAGCTTTGCCTGTTTTCGGTCATTCTGGGCAACGGCATAGACAATCATCCTGATCTCCTGAAAATGCCGGTTGCGGAGCGTTTCTTCCGCAATGTTGCTATTATTATGCAAACCGCTGATGGCCGTCAGAGCTGCCTGGAGAAGAAAACCATACAAAGGGTTGCCGGCAATTCCTGCTAATTCCTGAAACAGAAGTACGTCCATGGAAACAAGCAGGTCCACGTTCCTTCCTTCATGCTCCAGCAGTTCTGTCAAGGATGCCACCAGCTGTTTCAATGGGCCGACATCTTTACCGCTGGCCAGTGTCGCAGCCAGGCCCGCCACCCGGGCGGCAAGATCAGCGCTTAAGGTGGTCAGCTGCTTACCGCTCACCTCTCCTGCCGCAATCAGCAGCATCAGATTTTCGGTAATCAATTCACTGTTTGGTGAACGTACAACAGCGCCACCGCCTGCTCCCAGTTTGATGGTGAGCAATTTTTTCTGCTCAAGGATACGCAATGCCTCTCGCAAGGTGCCCCGGCTGGTGGTAAACATGGTACACAACTCCCGCTCCGATGGAAGTTTTTCTCCCGGAGCCAGCTCTCCCCTGACA
>JALVAI010000494.1 GCA_027011235.1 Desulfobulbaceae bacterium | reverse complement strand
AAACTGCACGGGTATCCTGTGGCAAGAACCGGCCTGGGACTGATCAAGATAGGATTTGCCACCATGGTCATGGCCGGTGTTATCATGGGGGCAAAAAAATGGCTCCAGCCGCTGCTGACCGGCGCCATCCCCGGACAACTGTTAGGTATCGGCCTGTTGATAGGCGGCGGCGCCGCTGTTTATGCCGTCTGCCTGCACCTGCTCGGCCTGGATGAGCTTGATGAAATTGTGACCAGGGTTCGCGCCCGCCTCGACAGGTAGAAAAGAGATAGCCAATAAAAAAGGCGTTTTAAGAATAAAAATTATCCTTAAAACGCCTTGGTATTTTATGGGGTGAGCGATGGGACTTGAACCCACGACCTCCGAGGCCACAACCCGGTGCTACCACCAGCTGAGCTACGCTCACCACGTGCGAGCGCTTTTATACCCGGATGCGTCCCGTTTGGCAAGAGGAATGTACGGTTTTAATCAAGGTCTTTTGAGCAGTGCTTGCAGACCTTGGCCCTGGCCTTGATCAGTTCGGCGCAATAGGGACACTCTTTCATATAATGTTTGGTCAGAATGGCCGATACAGCCAGGTTGACCTCCTGTTCAAGGGAAGGATCCCTGAACGAATGGTTGCGCAAGGGTTCAACGCATTCAAGGTCATTGAGGGGCACCAGCATGGCAGCAGCCTTTTTCCTGATCTCGATATTTGCCGCTTCATCAAGCAGGAGAAAGAGTACCGGTTCAAGATTTTTTTCTTCCAGGCATGTCGGCAGCAGGGCCTCTGCCTTTTTTTCCTCCTGGTATCGTTTGTTCTGCTGCTTCATTGCCTCGATATCAACGACACTGCCGGTAAAGGCATCCTTGCCGGCAACCATCATATTATAATTTTCATTACTGCCTGGAATTTCCATGTAGCGATAAGAGCCGACATGACCATATTGATTTTCGATATGCTTCCAGCCATTGACAAAAAGAGAGCACTCGTTGTTTAAGCAGATAAAGAGATATTCTGATCCCCAGCCCAGACCATCGCCGACATGGATGGGGGGGGCATTGCACAGGGTCAGTTCCTGCTTGCAATGGGGACAGACATGTTTTTCTTCAAGGTATTTCAACACTGTTGACAGCATGGTAATCTTTACTCCAACCCGTTGTCCGGGAATTTTATTAACGTGAAACAACCGGAAACACCATTGGTTCCGGGGGTAAAAAATATTTGGAAAAAACCTGATCCCTGCACACAGACCAGATCAAAACATCTGCTCGTTATCCGCCTCCTGCCGGATTTGGAACAGCACATCGGGTTGCACTGCCCGGTGCAACCGGAAACGGATTTCACAGAGAACGTGCTCCATGCCGGGACTGGTAAAACAACATCAACGCCCAAAGCAGAAAGAGAAAGATAACAATCTGCGTTGGGCTGAACTTTTTTTTCATATTTTTTTCATAATTTTTTCATTATACCGGCAAGTCACGATTGAAATTGTCATCGTTCGGCCGCAGGAATGGTTGCTGCGGAAAAGCTGGAACCGATAGTTACTCTATACACGGTTCTCTCTGCGGTCAAGTTTCCTGCTGACAATATTGATGGCGTCGTAAAAACTTCGATCTACTGCGTCGTGTGTCCTGTTGCGGCAAAAGTATCAGGGCGACCAACAACCATGATCAGATCATCCTGCCCAGGACCTCGTCCACCGCCTTGGCCTGTTCCATCCGGGCCTGAATAAAATCTCTGCTCAGGTGTTCGACGTTGCAATCGATCAACCGGGCAAGTTCCCTGATCTCCGAGGCATCTGCCTTGTCGATCACTTTCTTCAAATTTTCCGCAAAATCATGGACGATTTTTCTGCTCTCACCGGAAGTCGCCATGATCTCGGCATAGGTCCGTGCATTTTGGGCATGGACCCTGGCCATGGCAAGAATGGGATAGAGCGAGGTGAGCGTGCAGTGACCGGCAATATCCTCTGCGGTTATTCCGTTCATCTCAAGGGTCATGGCCAGGGCAACGGAAATTATGGTCGGCAGCTTCTGGCCAATACCCATGAGCAGGTCATGTTTTCCAGGCGAATCATGATAAATATCAGCGCCATGTTTGTACAAAAACGCCTCGAATTCCGCACAAAAACGACCGCTGCGCGGCGTTCGCACCACAATGGCGTTTTTATCCTTCATTACCGCTGCCTGTGGTCCCCAGAGATTATGGACCAGCATTACCTCGACCCCGGACGAGGTAACAGCCAGGGCAGTTTTGACCGTGGTTTCCGCCTCTCCCGCCAGCAAAATCAGGGCCTGGCCGTCAGCGAGCAGGGGCGCATACTGTTTGATTGTAGCGACTGTGGCGGAAATCGGCACACAGATGACCAGGACATCGACCTGTTTGATCATCTCTTCGGGCCGCAACGCGGTTGACCGGCCGGTCAACAGGACGCGGTATCCCTCGTTTTCCAGCCGGTCGGCAAACCAGCCGCTCATGGCGCCTGTGCCGATAAAACCAAATGATTTGATAAACTTGGTCCGCATATCGACCCTGGGAAAACTGCCCAGCAGGCGCAGGCAGCCCGGCTGCTGGATAACAGAGTTTTCAATACGCTGGACCGCTTTGGTAATAACATCATCCTGGATATGACCTTCGACCTCGATATAGACCTGTAACTTCTGCGTTTTGATGTCATTTTCAGAACGCATGTCCAGGATATTGATCCCACGCCGGGTAAACTCTCCCAGGATATCAACCAGCATGCCGACACGGTCGTCAAGGGGCTCGGTTATGAGGACCGTGGCATCATAACCGGTGGGTACAGCCAGTTCCGGCCCAAGGACAGCATATCGGGTCCGGTTATGGGGTGCGACATCGCGTTCAAGTATATGCAGACCAAGCCGGGACAACAGCTGCTCACCGGCAAGGGCGCCGAAACCATGTCCATTTTTCCGGCCGACAGCTTCGATTGCCTCCTCAACATTGTTGACCCCCATCAGGGTCACTTCCGGCAAGGTATTGGCAATGTACTCCTCACACTGTTTGAAAACCCTCTGATTGCCGATCAGGGTATGCAGATCCTTTACCTTTTCTCCAGCTGTAAGCCCGCCCAGTGATATGTGGACCGGCAGGACAATATTATCTATCCAGTAGCCGGATTTAATCTTTTCGAACAGGCGGAAATACGGTTTATTCTCCCCTTCACGGGTGTTATATATCGGCACGACGATCACGTTTGCCTCGCCTGAAACAAAGGCATCGACAAGAGCGCGGGTGTGCGGATAGAGTACAATCTCGGCACCTGGGGCATAGCGGCTGGCTGCCATCCAGGCATGGGATTTTTTCGGTCCTGTTGTGGCCACGGTTAATGCAGACACTGTGTATACTCCCACGGAGAAAAACAAAAAAAACAAAAAAAAACGAAAAAAAGAAACCGGCCCGCCACTGCCGGCGACCAGGTTATCAAAAACAAGCAGGGCAGCAAAAAGCCCGAAACCCTTGCCAGGGCCGGGCACCATGATCGCTGCCGGCTTCCGGGCCTGGATACAATAAAGGATATGGTACATTTATTAAAGCCAAAAATAATGGCACCATCGAGATGAGCCGGCAAAGGCCAACCGTTGCCCATTACATAGAGGCGCTGAAAAAATCGGACCGTTTCGGACCCCAAGTCATTGAGCACCGGGTTTTTCCAGCCACCAAAGCCTGTTCCTCTGCCATTGACCACGGGCTGGCGCCGGAACTTGTCCAGGCGCTTGCACAACTCGGAATCACCTCCCTGTACAGCCATCAGCAACAGGCAATCGATCTGGTCCTGCGCAAAAAAAACATCCTGGCGGCAACCCCGACCGCAAGCGGCAAAAGCCTTATCTACACCATCCCCGTGTTCCAGGAAATAGCAGCCAATCCAGCGGCCAGGGCCTTGTTCCTCTTTCCCCTAAAAGCCCTTGCCCAGGACCAGCTTAAAGGTATCAACCGGCTGGCTGACCTGATGCCGGCGTGTTTTTCCGACCGTGCCTTGCTTCCTGCCGCTGTCTATGATGGTGACACCAGCAGCTATCAGCGGAAAAAAATCCGTGACCACCTGCCTGCCGTTCTCCTGACCAATCCGGACATGCTCCATCTCTCCCTGCTTCCCTACCATCATCTCTGGGCCACGCTGTTTGCCAACCTGACCCATGTTGTCCTGGATGAGGTCCACACCTATCGGGGCGTATTCGGCTCCCACATGGCATGGGTGGTCAGAAGACTCCGCAGGATATGCTCCGCCTACGGCAGCAACCCGGTTTTTATCCTCTCGTCGGCAACAATCGGCAATCCGGAAGAACTTGGCGAAAAACTGCTGTCGGAACAGGTCCGGGTAATCACCGGGTCAGGCGCTCCCCGGCCCAGGAGAAATTTCATCCTTCTCAATCCCCTTGATTCGGCGCCCATCGCAGCGACCATGCTGCTGGCGGCTGCCCTGCACCGGAATTTACGCACCATTGTCTATACCCAATCGCGCAAGTTGACCGAACTGATTACTCTCTGGGCCCGCAAAGGCTGCGGCAAGAACAGGGACAAAATCGCCTCCTACCGGGCCGGTTTTCTCCCCGAGGACCGGCGCATGATCGAACAAAAACTGGTCAGCGGCGAATTACTGGCTGTTATATCAACCTCTGCCCTGGAACTGGGTATTGATATCGGTGGCCTTGATATCTGCCTGCTGGTCGGCTATCCGGGGTCGATCATGGCCACCCACCAGCGCGGGGGCAGGGTTGGCCGGGGCGGACAGGAATCCCTGGTTGTCCTGATCGGCCATGAGGACGCCCTTGACCAGAACTTCATGCGCCATCCCGATGATTTTTTCTCCCGTCCGGTCGAACCGGTGGTGCTTGATCCTGACAATACAACCATTGCCGGCTCGCACCTGGTCTGCGCAGCCGCTGAAATTCCGATCATTGGCGATGAAAAAATTGGAGATGCAAAAAACAGCGATGGCAGGCAGAGAGA
>JALVAI010000493.1 GCA_027011235.1 Desulfobulbaceae bacterium | reverse complement strand
AGAGGTTCTATCGCTATTTCAAAGATCAGGTCTCCCGGTTGAAAAATAACAACCGGGAGCGGATGGACACGTTTGTCCAAAAAACGGGATTTTTGTCTTGCTACGTAAAAAATTTTGCAAATGTGTCGACAAAAAGAGCTGACTTTACCATTTGCCCTGTTCCGTCGACTGAAAAATCAACTCTTCGCCGATCGATTATGACCGGCCGGGAATAGCTGCATTCTCAAAAGGAGGCTCAAATGCAAAGTATCATAACTAATTTTTCTATCCTGAAAGACAATCTCGAATCTGTAGCTTTTTTAATAAGTAAAGGAGGTTCAGAGCAAGAATCCCACTCAAAGATTGTGCAAAGCTTAGTTCTGCTATCACAAATAGAATCAGAATTTAAAAGCTTGATGAATAATAAAGAGTTACCTCAAAAAACATCTTCTGAAGAGAAAATTACATTAATAGCAAGGCAACAAAATAATGTAAATAGTTCAGCTAATAGGGCTAATGAGATCGACATAGAGGTAGAGAAAGTAACGAGGAGAGTTCCAAGGTGGTTTAAAAATCCGAGTCAATACAATAGTACAATCTTACATGCTTTCTTAAGGTTGTCGGAAAAACATGATAGGATCACGCCGCAAATGTTACGAAGGGAATGCAGTGCTCTGAGTGATTTTGATGGGAATTACAACCAAATGAAAAATTTTGGTAAAAAAAACCATGGAAAGGTTTTCGAGGAAGCAAATGGCATTATAACACTTTGGGAGCCAGTAAAGAAGTATATCTTAGAACTCTACAAACAACAAAAAGTATAACAAGTCGCTGCAAGGATCAAGCGGGCACGGCGGTTTTTTGAAGTTCAGCATTGCTGCGAAATTCTGTGATTACCCTGAGTTCAGTGTTGCTAATCCCGCTTGTCCCTGAGCTCAAACGTTATCAGGAAAGATTTTGGTCTGCGCCGTCGTTTGTCTGTGGGCCGAAAGGCTGCTACCGGGTAAGCAGGGCCAGGATGAGGCGGGTGAGGTCGACCATGTCCTCAAGATGGACCTGCTCGTTGATGGAATGGACATTGGTCATGCCGGTGGCGATAATGGCTGTGTCCAGGCCGTAACCGTTAAAAATATTGGCGTCGCTGCCGCCTCCGGCCACAACCTGCTTAATATCCATGGCAATGGTTTTTGCCGCAGTCTCGACCTCGCGGACCACCCGGCTATCCGGCGCAAGCCGCATCAGAGGGAAGTCCAGGTAGACATCAAAGTCTACAGAAGGTCTGCCCCTGATCATACCGGCCGGATCGTGCCAGTCTGCAACGGATTCGGTAAATATTTTTTCTATCTGCTCCGTCAGTTCGGCAAGTTTTTTCTGACAATGACTTCGCACCTCACCTTCAATGGTAACTCGTTCCGGGACGATATTTGAGGCCATCCCGCCACAGATGGTGCCGAAATTGACCGTGGTGTCGTCATCGATACGACCATCGGGCACCCGTGCCAGGGCCCGGCTTGCAAGAACAAGGGCATTGATCCCCAGTTCCGGATGGAGACCGGCATGGGCACCAATGCCATTGACCTGGATCTTCAGCCTGTTGGCTGCCGGAGCGCCGATAATGACCCGGCCCGACCCGCTCGAGTCCAGGGCATAGCCAAATGTCGCCCGGATATTGTTCGGATCAAGGGCCTTGGCCCCGAGCAGGCCGATTTCCTCGCAGGTGGTAAAGATAAACTCCACTGGCCGATGCGGCAGGTTCTCTTTGCGGACAATCTGCATTGCCTCGATCAGGGCGGCAATGCCGGATTTGTCATCACTGCCGAGAATGGTGTCACCGGCGCTGGTAAAGAGATCTCCCTTTCGTTGGACGCGGACTCCGGTACCGGGTTCGACCGTGTCCATGTGACAGTTGAAAAACAGCGGTTTTCTCTCCGATGTCCCGTTGAATCGGAAAAAGAGGTTGCCGCTTTCCGAGCCGGTATCACGGGCCGAGCCATCTTCAAAGCTCTCATCCGGCGCCAGTGTTGCCCATATTTCTTTTAATCTGGTGGCCATTGCCCCTTCCCGGCGGGAAGGGCTGTCGATTTCGCAAAGCTCGGTAAATGTGGCGGCAAGCCGCTCTCTGTTGATCATGATCTTATAATTTTTTTCTCAGGAAAACTGCGGCATGGGCGGAGATGCCTTCACCGCGTCCGACATAGCCCATTCTTTCCGTTGTTGTTGCCTTGATACTCACGCAATCCATCGGGATGTCGCAGACCCGGGACAGGTTATGCCGCATTTTTTTTAAGTAAGGCGCCAGTTTGGGCGCCTGGCAGAGAATCGTCAGGTCGGTGTTGCTGATTGTATATCCTTTTTCATTGGTTAGACCAATAACTTTTTCAAGCAATGCCAAGCTGTTGATACCTTTGTAGGCATCATCGCTGTCAGGGAAATGGCTGCCGATATCACCTGCACACAGAGCGCCGAGGATAGCGTCGATCAGGGCATGGGTGACAACGTCTGCATCGGAATGGCCAAGCAAGCCAAGGGGATAGTCAATCAGTTCACCACCTAAAACCAGCGGTCTTTCCTCCACCAGACGGTGGGCGTCAAAGCCGTGACCGATGCGTACCATATCATTGTCTCCTCCAAGAAGCCCGCGGGCAATCTGCAAATCACCGGGCCGGGTTATTTTAATATTGCGTTCCTCACCTTCCACCACGGCAACGGCAATACCCGCATGTTCAAACAGTGAGGCCTCGTCCGTGCCGGTGAAACCATCCCGTCCGGCAGCCCGGTACGCCTGTTCAAACAGGTGCCTGTGTGCCCCCTGCGGTGTCTGGGCGGAATAAAGATTGGATCGGTCAATGGTTTTACCAATGCTTTTGTCCGCGTTGACGCGTTTGATGGTATCATTCACCGGGATGGCAACAATGGCTGCCCCTCTGGCAATGACAGTTCTGATGCAGGAACGGATGAGCCGGGAGCTGATCAGCGGCCGGGCGGCGTCGTGGACAAGAATGATCCTTATCCCGGCAGGCATGGCATCAAAGCCCGCCTTTACCGACAGTTGCCGGGTTGCGCCGCCGGTGGTGATAATGATCTTCTCCTGTTGATTGGCCGACAGGTGCCGGGTGAGCAGGGTTTGCAAATGTTGGCGCTGGTCAGCGGCAACAGCTATGACAACCAGATCGATGTCCGCGCAGTCAAGAAATGATTTGACCGTACGGATCAGGATCGGCTCCCCGGCAAGCTCGAGGTACTGCTTGGGTGTAGACGAGCGCATCCTGGCGCCAAAGCCTGCGGCCGGCAGGATGACCCCCACCGGCAATGTATTTTCCTCTGTCCTGTCAATTGAGGGCTGGCTCATTGATATTTTCTTGTTACCATACAGGATGGTGAATTAAAGCCTGTTTCATAAGGAATCTATTCTACAGGCTGAAATAATCCAATTTTTTTGCATCGAAAAATGGCGGGCCGGGAATGATAAAAATTGGGGCGGGCTGTAAGCCGAATTCTGTCCCCGCGTGTGCGGGGCATGATCATTTGACTCAGGACGCCGGTCACCCGGCGCCTCGTGCGACCTACCCGGAAGCATCAGACGGGCAGCCTGCAAGCGCTTCCCTATTTGGTCTTGCACCCGGTGGGGTTTACCCTGCCTTTTGTGTCGCCACAAAAGCGGTGAGCTCTTACCTCGCCATTTCACCCTTACCTGTTCCCGCCCGCAGGCGGGCCATCGGCGGTGTCTTTTCTGTGGCACTTTCCTGCAGTTACCTGCAGTTCGCGTTACGAACCACCGTGCCCTGTGGTGTTCGGACTTTCCTCTCCGGAGCGTGTCCGGAGCGATCATGCGCCCGCCCCAAATATCTTATTCTTTTTCAGGTGGTACCGGAACCTTTGTTTTCAGATCACTTTAATCATCGCTGGCTCGGCCATCAATCCCCTGGTTGGCAAGTTGATCGGCCCGTTGGTTTTTTGCCCGTGGCACATGGGTGACGGAAAAATTCTTGAAACACTGAAGGAGTTGTTGTGCCTGGCCAAAAAGAGGCTTCAAGGTTGCATTTTTAACCTTGTACCTGCCGGTGAGCTGGCGGACGATCAGTTCGGAGTCAAGAAAGATATCAAGCTCGCTGCAGCCATTTTCCACAGCCATCTGCAGGCCCATGACAAGGGCCCGGTATTCAGCCGCGTTATTGGTACACCTGCCGAGATACTCGGCCCTGGCGGCAATTTCCCTGCCCTTTTGATCAACAAGTACTGCCCCGGCCCCGGCCGGCCCTGGATTTCCCCGGGAGGCACCGTCCGTATACAGGGCACATTTCTGCTTCCCTGGTTTTCCAGGGCTGTTGCCGGAAGGACTTTTCTTTATTTTCCTTAAGTTCCGGACCTTTTTTGGTTGAAGAAGGATGTCGCGGATGCCATCCGGAGCTGTCTGCGGAAAGATTCTCCGCAGTTCGTTATCGCTCAGGCTTTCAACCAGCCGCCGAATAATGGTCTCTCTGTCCATGAAAAAGCCTGCTGTGGCGAGGAGACTTGCTGTTTACCGCCCCTGTACACATTATGGGTGGTCTCCATAGCCATGAAGTTACTAAAAAGTTCCATGGCCGGGCCACGCACATGTTTGGGGCCAATAAATTCTGCCCGTTATTGCCGGATTATTTCCGTTACAAGTCCTAAGCTTCCTCGCTTTCCTCGGTCCGATAATAGAGCATACGTTGGCAGGTAGGGCAAATCTGCAGTTTATCACCCTTGCGCACCTCATTGTACTGCTGGGGAGGCATGGTCATGAAGCAACCCTGGCATACTCCGTCAACGGTATTGACCACGGCCAGCCCGGACCGCTTGGTCAGCAGCATGTTGTATCGTTTGAGAAGCGGTGCTTTCAGCTCTTCGGCAAGCTGCTCACGTTTTTTTGCCACCTTTTTGCGCCGGTTTTGAATCTTTTTGATTTTTTTGGCCACGTTTTTTGTTTCCTCAGCCAGCAGCTCTTCTTCCCCACTCAGCAGATTTTCAAGCTCTGTGGCCTCGGTTTCGGTTTTTTCGATTTTTTCCATAATGGTCAGCAGCTGCTCTTCCGATTCCTTGACCAACCGTTTATTTTCTTCAATTTCCTTGAGCAGAGCCTGATGTTCGCGGCTGGTCTGGACCTGCATCATTTTGTTCTGCCTGTCTTTGATCCTTGCCGAGGCATCTTCGTTTTCCACTTCAATGGTTCGTTTTTTCTCCAGCAGTTCCTTGACCTGTTCACGGCAGTTGCTTATGGCCGCTTTTTTCTCATCGATTGACAGTTGCCTGTCATCGATTTCTTTTTGTTGTTCGCTGATTTCCCGATCAAATCCGGCAAGTTCAACGTCAATTTCCTGCAGGTCGATGAGTTGGTTCATCTCGTCATTCAATGGTACACTCCTTGTTACAATCAGGTTGCGCCGGTCTGATCATCGACCGACGGGTATATTGGGAAATTTTTTTTATGTTACATTATTCTGTTACATTATCAGGAACGGCCATAAAAGGCCGGAAGCACCGACTCCGGCCCGAATGGCTGCCTCTTTCGGGATGTTTTTCAATCGTCAATAAGTGTCAATGGCGGTTGCTGATTAACCGTATGCACCCCGGTTTTCATGTGTCTTTTTTCAAGTTCCTCCAGCAATCGCTGCCGAAACGGCTCCACAATGAGATGTTCGGTGGCAAAATGACCACCGTCAATGATCCAGAGGCCCGCTTCTTCGGCCCAGCGGGCAACGGAGTGTTTGACCTCGGCGGTGATAAAGAGATCGGCCCCGGCTTCAAGGGCTGTTTCGGCAAATTCCGAGCAGGAGCCGCCGCAGACCGCAATTCTGGCAACCCGCGCCGGTCGGGGGCCGGCCTCAAGAAGCCATGGCGGGCGGCAGGTCCGCCGCAACAGTTCGATGCACCTCTCTGGCTGCATGGGAGCGGCGCAGTTTCCTATTCTTCCCAGTCCACAGCCGGCACCATCGGTTTTTCCGGCAATCAGCGGTGTTATCTCCTTAAGCTCCATCCCCCGGGCAAGTACGTCGCTTACCCCGCCTATGGTTGCGTCAAGGTTTGTATGACAGCCGATCACATGGATACTGTTTCGTATGGCTTCGGCAATAAATGAGCCAACAGGATGATCGGTGCGCAGGGCATGCAGGGGGCGAAACAGGGCTGGATGATGGGTTATGATAACGTTGGCGCCGCATGATATTGTCTCCTGGAAGAGCGAGGCAACCGGATCAAGGGCAAGCAGAAGCGATTTTACCTCAGCGTCGGGATTCCCGACGAGAAGACCGGTATTATCCCAGGATTCGGCCAGGGAGGAAGGGGCGATCTGTTCCAGAATGTCAAGAATATCTCGGACAAACAGGTCCATTGCCGTTTACAAAGAAAAAGAGGTACAGCCTCCGGGACTGTACCTCTTGTTTGTTGTTTCGCTCCCTGGCCGACCCTTTGGCCAGCTGGGGAAATGTCGTGTTAAAGGCGTTGTTTTCAAAAGCCTGTATTATTTGATTGAGGAAGAAGAGTAAAACCCATATAATCGGTTCTTCCATGTTCAGTAATCTGGTGGGCCTACCTGGACTCGAACCAGGGACCGACCGGTTATGAGCCGGTGGCTCTAGCCAACTGAGCTATAGGCCCAACGTTGTAAACTTATCTATTCTACATGAAATAATTTACCGGTCAATATTTTTTTAACAAATACCTGAAAAATGTTTATTGTTGGGCCGAAATGATGCCCTTGGGTTAGAGGGGATCGATTTTTTTCTGTCATGCAGGTGGACGATGATTTATGCCAATCTACTGTATTTTCTGGTGGTTATTTTCTTGTATTCCACCAATATTCCGCCTGCAAAGGCCCATTTTTCGGTCTGGATGACCCTGATGCTCATGGTCGGGGCCGGTTATCTCTTTGCCCGTCTCGCCGCCAGGATGTTTGCCCGCAGTATGGGCGGTGCAAGCTCTGCTTATTTTTCCGTGGAGAAAAAACTCACCCTCATGGCCGTGGCCCTGTTTGCTGTTTTCGTCTATGGCCTTGATTTGAAGTATTATCTCCATCCCCTGTCCCTTGGCGATCACCTGCCGGTGCTGGAAAATCTGGCAGGACTGGCTGTTTTCTTCCTGTTACTCGCCATCATGTGGGTGCAGGCGCGACCCGCCTACCAGGTTATCTTCCAGCGCCGGTATTCCTCTGTCGGCTTTGTCCTGGCCAATATCAAGGCCAACCTGCCCATTGTCCTGCCCTGGCTGGTATTGTCAGCTGTTTTTGATCTGCTGGCATTGATGCCCTGGCCAGGTTTTCAGGAGTTGCTTGCCTCGTCCTGGGGGGATTTGATTCTTTTCGGGGTCTTTGTCTGTTTTCTGGCCCTCTTTTTTCCACCGCTTGTCCGCAGGCTCTGGGGGTGCAAACCGGTTCCGCCCGGTCCCTTACGTGACCATATAGAATCATTTTGCCACCGGCAGGGTTTTCATTCAGAGATATTCTACTGGCCGCTGTTTGAGGGTCAGGTGTTGACGGCCGCAGTCATGGGGATTGTCCCCCGTTTCCGCTATCTGATGATTACACCGGCCCTGGCGGCCACCCTTGACCAGGAAGAGCTTGACGGGGTGCTGGCCCATGAGATCGGCCATGTAAAAAAACTGCATCTTGTCCTCTATGTCGTGCTCTTTCTCGGCTTCAGCCTGGTGGCCGGAGTTGTTGTGGAACCACTTCCCTATCTGCTGCTCGGCAGCGACATCTTTTATCGATTGCTCGATTTTCTTCCCATTGGGCCGGATACCTTTGTCGCTGTTTTCGCCGCCCTGTTTCTTCTTTTGTTCATGTTGCTCTATTTTCGTTTCATCTTCGGCTATTTTATCCGCAATTTTGAACGACAGGCCGATCTCTGGGCCTTCCAGGTCCAGGGGACGGCCCGGCCCCTGGTCCGTGCCTTTGAAAAGATTGCCAGTTTAAGCGGCGATATCCGGGACGAGAAAAATTGGCACCATTTTGGAATTGGTGAACGTATCGACTATTTACAGCGTTGTGAGCGGGATCCCTCTCTGGTTCGTCACCATGATCGGAAGGTGTACCTGAGCCTTGGCCTGTATCTTGCCATTGTGGCGGCTGTCCTGATTGTCTTTCCCAGGTTTGATATGGCATCCCTGGCAAAGGGCTACGAGACCAGGTATGCCGAGGCCGTGCTGACCAAAAAGCTTAGGGAGGAGCCGGAAAACAGCCTGCTGTTGCAGATGCTGGGTGATCTGATGCAGAAAAAGGCGATGGAAAAAAAGGCCATCGAGGCCTATGAAAAGGCCCTGCGGCTCAAGCCGATGAACGCGGAACTCGCCAATAATCTCGCCTGGTTGCTGCTGACGGCCAGGGACAGGTCCCTGCGGGACCCGGAGCGGGCCCTGACCCTGGCCCGGACAGCGGTTTTGCTGCAGAAAAAAGGATATATCTTTGACACCCTGGCCCTGGCCTATTTTGCCAACGGTCTTGTTGATGAGGCCCTGGCAGCTGAACGCCAGGCCATTCTCCTGGACCCGGAACACGCCTCTTATTATCGCCGACAACTGGAAAAGTTCAGCAGGCAGGCCCACCTGAAGGCTTTGGCCAAGTAGCAGCGCCCGGCAAAGACCATCAGGCCGCTTTTTTTTGCAACCTCTTCCCGCTGGCAAGAGTCTGCGCCAGCTGCATCAGCGATCTATCCCGGCAGTTGAGAATAACAGCCCGCAGGCCGGCTTCGACCAGTAGCGGCAGCATCCGGCAGTGGAGGGCGGAACGCCTGACTGCCGGCAGGCCCAGGGTACCGTTGCTGAGGGCCACCATGGTTCTGGCCCTGTTGTCTGTCAGTTCACCGATCAGGGATATGAGTTCCAGCACCCGGTCCAGGTCGGGCATGCCGCCGCTCAGGTTCCAGCTCAAAGGATCGATGCGCACGGACAAGACCGGATCGAGATAAATATTTGCCAGCGGCAGACCGATGGCATCGGTACGTTCAAGGACATCAATGGCCATCTGCAGCTGTTCCTCGCTGCCGGTCGCCCACAGGCCGGGCCTGGTGAGCAGGACAACCAGGTTGGCATCATGTTCCTTTGCCAGGTGGATGAATATGTCCAGTTTGTCTGGATCGGCGGTCACCGCATTGATTGTGGCTCGGCCCCTGTGACGCTCGAGCGCCTCCTCAAGATGGGCGCCGGCTGGCAGGAGGAGAGGAATGTCCCACCTGCCCTGGATGGTTTCCACGATCCAGGGCAACCGGTCGGCCATGGATTGTGCCGGGCCGGGGTTGATGGCCAGGGCTGTAGCCCCGCCATGGATCTGGCTATGGGCCAGACCGATCAGGCCTTCTTCGTCGCCTGCGGCAAGAACCTGTTGGAAGCGGGGGTTGAGGATGTGAAGATCTTCTCCGGCGAGCAGTAATGGTCTCTTTTCGTGCCTGTCCATGGTTGTTCTCCCATGATCCGGGCATTACAAACAAAAAACCCGGATCGAAAAAGTAAAAACAAAATCGATCCGGGTTGTCCCTGTCATCCACGGAATCATGATCTTCCCGATCCGCGGGGAATGATCGTCTCTGTTGCAGGCAGGTCTTCTGACTTCCCCTCCCGGCAACGGCCTTCCCGTCCTGCAGGACAGTGGACTTGAAGTTGCACGGGTTCTTCCCGATAGGAGGAAGAGCAGGGGTTACAGCGGCGGGCCCGTCCCGGATTTACACCGGGTTCCCTTTTCATCCGCCCGCAGGCGGACACCTGAACATCTATTTTCCGTTACAAGGTACCGCAGGTGTGGCGGCTGGTCAAGCAAAAAAGCTATATTTTGCAGTGTTCAGCCTTGGGGTATACATTATATGGTATACAGAACAAGCGACGTTAAATAAAAATCAGGCTTGTGGCATCATGAAATACCGCAAAACCGGATAGACTGGCAGCGGACAGAAATGAAAGGAATCTAACATCCCTCGTCCTCCTCGATGATCATCCCCCCGCCAACAGGGACCTGGGGTGTTATCGTCTGGCTGTGGGGTGCTGTTGCCTGTGGTGCCGCTGCTGCTCCGATCTGACTGAGAATCGCCTTTTTTTCACTCTGTTCAAATTTGGCCCAGATCTTCAGATCCCTTGGATCGATGATCAGGGCCTGTTTGTAGTTCTTTGATGCCTCGCCATAGTTCTTGCCGGAAAAAAGCCGGTCCGCCTGCTCAACCAGGGAGGTATATCTCTGGTATTGGGCGGCGAGGATTTTTTTATCCCCAAGGGTGGCCAGGCTTGCCGCTATCATAACGGCCACAACGACGATGGCAATGGTTACGTTTTTTACTTCCATCAGTTTGTCCTCCCGGAGATTTTTTTACCAAGTGTTGTTTCAAGAAAGGCAAAAAAGACGATAAAGAGAATACCAACCACGGTTACCG
This sequence comes from Desulfobulbaceae bacterium, assembly GCA_027011235.1. Classification (GTDB taxonomy): domain Bacteria; phylum Desulfobacterota; class Desulfobulbia; order Desulfobulbales; family Desulfobulbaceae; genus DRLX01. The sequence continues at coordinate 5,657 of JALVAI010000493.1, read as the reverse complement.
CAAGAATTGTCATGCCAAGCGGCAGACCAAAAAAATCGTTGAGAAATATTCGTCCCATCGCTCCGGATTTATAGATTGGTTCAATTAAGGTAAATAGTTCGGAAAAAAGGGCGGACCCGATGATAAGGCCGCCGACAAAAACAGCTCCATCAATTCGACCACCAGCCATGGCGGTTGTGGATGTAGCCGGTCAGTAGCCACCGATTACCATGCCGACACCGAGGATAATTCCTGCCAGGATATACGAGATGATAAAGGTGTCCGGAAGATAGAGCATGGAAATGTCCAGGATGCCAAGAGCTGAGCTGGCATAGAGCAGGAGCATGGCCGTCAGAATTGCGGAAAACATGACTTTGACAACTGTCACGTCATAGAGGTAGAAAACCCCTGCGATTTTCCGGCAGTTTGCCAGCCCGCCCGTCTCCAGGACAAGCCCGAAAAAAAAGCCGAGGCAGACCGCAACAAAGAGGTCCGCCGGTGAGTTCGCCATATGGGCGAGTTTGAGTACTGGTGCCATTATAACCACCCATCCTTAACAAGATATGCTGTGGCGTAACCGCCGAAAAACACTGAAAAAAGAAAAGCCCAGGAGCCAAGAGAAAGCAGGGACGCCCCTGCCAGCCCCTGGCCGCTGGTACAACCAAGCCCGAGGCGGGAGGCAAAGCCCACCAGAATGCCGCCGGCCAGGGCATAGATGAGTCTGCCCCTGACCGATATTGCCGGCCCCCTGTTGACCTCGATGCGGCTGCGGCCATTGAGAAAGCTGGAAACCAGCCCACCAATAAAGGTGCCTATGCCCAGGAAGACAAGCCAGACGTGGAGCGGGTTCTTACCATGGGCAAAATAGTGGCCGAAATAGGGTGAGTTTTCGATATGTGCCGGTGCGATCAGGTGCATCAGCCAGGCGGACAGCCTGGCCCAGGCGGCCGAACCACCCAGCCCCTTGCCACAGAGAAAAAATGAGGCAAAGAGTACAAAACCAAGCGCAATGCCGGCAATATAAGGATTTATATAGCGTTTCACGCAGTTCCTCCTTGGTGTTGGTCGTCGCATACCGGGCTAAGCCATTGGGCAACGACCCAAAAATTACTAAGGCGGGCTTTGCCCGCAACCCTAGTCTGTAGGGGCGGCTTCAGCCGCCTTGGGGAAACCATTCCAGACAAAAGAACGCTTTCCTCAGGCGAATGAATTCGCCCCTACAAAACATGCAACAATTATGTTCCATGTGCAATATAACGAGGCAACCGGTTAAAATAACGATTTTTTCTTCATGATTTTCTTTTGTTCTTTATGACAGATAAACTCGTAAAAAATCCGGACATTGCCCCTTGTCTGTTTTCTCTCAGACGGCAGTTATTCTGCCGATCAATAGGGATGCCACATTCGCAGGCGGAATGCCGTTTCCTTCTTGGAGGGATGCTGACGATATTTTGTAATCTTGAAGGAGCCGGTGAACTGGTTGACAAAGGGAAACCCGGCCTGGGCCCAACCGACCACACCGCCTTTGTTTTTCACCCCGTTGACCGTTGCCGGGCCAACAACCCATACGTTTTTGTATCCATACTTGTAGAGAAATCCGCCCACATATTTTGATCGGTGCGAGGTGCGGCAGAAGACATAGATCTCGGCGTTGGGATCGGTAATCTTTTTGGGAATCACATAAACATGCCCGGCTTGCACATGGTCGGTGCCCTCGATATGAAAGGCATCCCATTCGGAATCGGTCCTGACGTCGATCATGTATATTCTGGCCCGGTAGGCCGGATCATTCATGGCCTTTTGCCAGACCTCATGCAGCTTGAACACATCGATCTGGTGATCCTTGGGAATGGCCTGAATAAACTCCTGGTGCAGCGCATGTTCGGCGGCAACCAGTGGATTGTTTGCGGCCAGGGCCTGGCCTGTGCCCATCATGAGCAACAGGCAGCAAACGGCTGGGAAAAATACTCGTTTCATGTTTGTAACCTCCTGAAGTTAAAAATAAAAAAATAAAAATATATAAAAAATGAAAGAGAAAACGATGCGAGTCAGTGTTCACCTCTTGCCGAGGAGTCTGACGGGTTAGGGGTAGTTTTTGTGAATGAACGATTTGCTCATAACAGTAAAGGATTCAGGCGTGCCTGGTCTGTTGACGAGAAGTTCTAAAAATAGAATGGTTTTGGGGTCAGGTCAAGAAAATTATTCATTACCAGGTCACCTTGAAATGTGATTGTTTCGGGTTTTGTTCGGTTTGCGATGGGGGCAGGTTCAGCCAGAGCTTGACTTGAACCGGCGCCTTGGGTACACTGTGATCCAGTTTTCAGGTGTCCGCCTGCGGGTGGATGAAAAGGGAACCCGGTGCAAGTCCGGGACGGGCCCGCCGCTGTAACCCTGCCCGATGGTTCGGGGAGCTTGCGCAGTCATCGTGTGCCACTGCGTCGTCCATGGACGTGGGAAGGCCACTGCTCAGGAGGGGAAGTCAGAAGACCTGCCTGAAAATCGTCCGACACTACCCCCAATGGCAATGGGGCGGACAGGGTATGCACATCTGGGATAAAAAAGGGATGTCCTGGATCAATGTTTAATTGGTCCGGGTTTTTTTTATCTCCGGACCGTGAAAAAAGGAGGTTTTCATGAAATCGAAAACAATTTTTTTTGCGGTGCTCGTGTTGTGCATGTTCACCGTGCAGTCGGTAACCGCTGGAGAGCATAAGGTGGAGCATAAAACCGGTATTGTCCTGGCCATGTTCGGCACCACGGTCGAGCCGGCATTAAAGGGATTGCTGAACATCAGAGACAAGATGTCCAGGGCCTATCCCGGGACCCCGGTCCGTTTTGCCTTTACCTCCAATATCATCCGCCGCATCTGGCAGAAACGGGCCAAGGATCCCGCCTACATCAAGAAACACCCGGAAATTCCCACGGAGATTCTCCATGTCAAGGGTCCCCTGGCAGCCATTGCCGACTTTCAGGATGACGGCTATGATACCATTATCGTCCAGCCTACTCACATTGCCCCGGCCGAGGAGTTCCTTGATCTGACCAGTTATGTCAAGGCCCTGGCATCCATTGATACCATAAAGGAAAAATTCAAGCCCTTTCACAAGCTTGTCATCGGGCGTCCCATGCTTGGCACCTTTGGGGTCACCCATCCCTATGAAGAGGATATCAGGGTTGCGGTCAAGGCCATGCAGGAAGATGTGGAGCGGGCCCGGCAAAAAAAGGCGGCCCTGGTCTATATGGGACATGGCAATGATTATTTTCCTTCCGGCGGCTCCTATATGCAGTTTGCCCATGAAATGAACCAGGCCTATCCCGATCTGTTAACCCTGGTCGGCACGGTCGAGGGGTATCCCGGCCTTGATCAGGTAATGGCCCGGTTGCGGGAGGCAAAGGTAAAGGATGTGTACATCCGGGCCTTCATGGTTGTGGCCGGGGACCATGCCCACAACGATATGGCCGGCCCTGACAGTGATTCCTGGAAATCCGTCATGGAAAAGGCCGGGATCACCGTTCATCCCTACCTGCATGGCATGGGAGAAAATGACCGGGTTGCCGACATCTTTGTCCGCCATGCCGCAGATGCGGCCAGGGATGCGGGCATTGTCCTGAAATAATGGCGGGGCGGCCGGGCCATTCATCCCTGATCGGCATTCTGTTGTCGGTGTTGCTGCTTTGCGTGATGCTGATTGCCGCCACCATGGGCTTTATGAAGATTCCGGCCGCCGAGGTGGTTGCAGTGATTGTCCACAGGATAACCGGATCGGGCACGGTTCCGGACCCGGTCGCCGCCGGCATCGTACTCGATGTACGGTTGCCCAGGATTATCGGCGCCGCCCTGGTTGGCGGCGCCCTTGCTGCCAGCGGGGCTGTGTTTCAGGCCATCCTGCGCAATCCCCTGGCCGATCCCTACACCCTGGGCATTGCATCCGGCGCCGCCTTTGGCGCCTCGCTGCTGATCGTGCTTCAGGTCTTCGGCCTGGTCCTGCCCGCGTTTCTGTCCATTCCCGTCTTTGCCTTTGCCGGCAGTATTGCCACTCTGTTTGTCGTCCTTGCCCTGGCCAGCGGCAGCAGCCGGTTGTCATCGACCAGCCTGATCCTCTCGGGTGTTATTGTGGCGGCCATTTTATCGGCAGCCATCGGATTTCTCAAGTTTCTGGCCGATGAACAGGTGGGTATTATTATTTTCTGGCTGATGGGGTCTCTGTCCGGCATATCCTGGACAAATATAGCGCTGTTGCTGCCGGTGGTAAGCCTTGGCCTGCTGGTCTGCCTGCTCTTTTCCCGGGAACTCAATATAATGGCCACCGGTGAACGAACCGCCGCCACCCTGGGGATAGCAACCGCGCGCCTGCGCTGGCTGCTCCTGCTTGTCTGTTCCCTTATGACCGCTGTAAGCGTGGCGGTTTCCGGCATCATCGGCTTTGTCGGCCTGATAGTGCCCCATCTGCTGCGGCACCTGTTTGGGCCGGACAATCGCAGGCTGATTCTTTTTTCTTTTCTTGGCGGCGCGATTCTCCTTGTTGTTGCCGACACCCTGACCAGGGCTGTGCTGCCATCGGAGGTGCCTATTGGCGTGTTGACCGCCCTGATCGGCGGCCCGGTTTTCTGTGTGATTTTTTACAGGCGGCAGCGCGATGGCAGGTAGACCAGCACGCGTTTCCGGCGCTCTCTGGCGGCTTGATGATGTCTCGTTCGGCTATGGCCGCAAGCCGGTTCTTGCCAATTTTTCATATCAATTTGAGCGGGGATGCTGTTACGGCGTGCTGGGACCAAACGGCAGCGGCAAGACCACCCTGCTTGACCTGCTCTGCGGACTGCTGGTTCCCGAAAGCGGTGCGATCCTTTTTAACGGCCGCCCGCTTGCCCATTGGCGGCCGCGGGCCCTGGCCCGGCAGGTGGCCCTTGTGCCGCAGGAATTTATGGTTGATTTTGATTTTTCCGTCCGCATGGTGGTGGAAATGGGTCGTTATCCCCACCTGGGCCGTTTTGAGGATCTTGATGGGCGTGATCATGGTCTGGTGAACAGGGTGATGGCAGAGCTGGCAATCGACGGCCTTGCCGACCGGGCTGTGAACCAATTGTCCGGCGGCGAGAAGCAGCGGGTGGCCGTTGCCAGGGCCTTGGCCCAGCAGCCATCGGTCCTGCTGCTGGATGAGGCAACGTCCAATCTGGATATTTTTCATACCCTTTCCATCCTCGGTGCGGTCCGCGGCCGGGCGCGGGCACAGGGATTGACGGTCATCGCCGCTATGCATGATCTGAACCAGGCAGCATTTTTCTGTGACCGGCTTTTGTTCTTGAATCAGGGGCGGTTGCTCTGTCATGGTCCGACTGACGAGGTACTGCGGCCGGATGTGATTGATGAGGTTTACGGGGTCCGGGCCCAGGTGGCCTATAATGATTTTGCCAAATGTCTTCAGGTGAGTTTTCGTGCCCCTGAAGGCGATTGTTGACACGGGCTATAATATGAAAGAGAAAAAATCGATATTGTTGATTGCCCTGCTGCTCCTTATCCATGCCGGAGCAGTCGTGGCCGGGCCGATTGTTGATGCCGACGGCCGGGTGACAGTGGTCAAAAAGCCGTTTACCCGTATTATTTCCCTCTATCCGGCCCATACCCGCAATCTCATTGATATGGGGGCCGGAAAACAGATCGTGGCGGTGGGGCGCAGCGA
>JALVAI010000492.1 GCA_027011235.1 Desulfobulbaceae bacterium | reverse complement strand
AAAGAGCAGGATAGCCCGGCGCAGGGTGGCCATGGCCCTGGCAACGGCATCCCGCAGGGTGGCCCGGTTAAAGCCGAAGATGATGTGGACCGGGGAGTTTGTGTTGTCTTTGGCGATGAACTCGATCTGTAACAGGGGCATGGATTCCGAATAGAGTCGCCGGGAAGCGGTGGAACTGCGGAGATCCCGCCCCTGCCGGTTTTGTGGCGTTGTTGTTTTTTGGGTTATGATGCGGTTGCCGGCGCCATGGTATTTATGGAATCCACCACTGGATGTTTCCACATTCACATGCTCAAGCTCGGGTATTTTGCCAAAAACATTGTCCAGTTCATTCCCCAGCCAGGAGGATTTGGTGTTGATTTCGGCTGCAAGATCGGAACGGGAGAGACGTTCAAGGACCGGGTTTACGCTCTGGAGCAGGCCATGGATCAGGAGTTCGGACTGCGCCCGCCTTGCCTGATAATAAAGCCAGGCCGATCCCGCTCCGGTAACGGTGACAAACAACAGCAACACTACCAGATAGGGAAGCAGAAAGACTCGAACAACAGGCAGTCTGGATCGAATTGCAGTCATAAAGATTTAGTTTTCCCCTATAGAGATTGCTACAACTCCCTTGGTTCAATGAGTAACTGAATTCCTGATATAATTTCCTGTAACCGTTCACGAGAAACTTGACCTATTCTTTCTACGAGGTCTGTTTTATTTACGGTATAAATTTGTGTTATATTAACAACACTTTTTTTAGGGAGATTTGCTTCACCCTTTTTCAAGGTTACGTTGCCCGGAGACAAACCTCTTTTCAGATTAGACGTTAGGGTGCATACTGCTACTGTATTTATGTTGCTGGAATTAAACAGGTTATTTTGAATGACAATGTGGGGGTGCCTGTAGCCGGGCTCAGAGCCTTGAGGGATGCCAAGATCAACCCAATATATTTCTCCTTGTTTGATTACCATGGCTCGCGCTCAATTTTTCCGGCTTGCTTTTGACGCATTGCATTGTGCAGATTATTTTCGTTTGAATCAGGATAGTCGTCAAACGCTTTGTTAATTTGTGAGATTATTTTTTTATTTTCATTTTTTTTAATGAAATCTCGGACGGCCATTACGAACAGTTTGCTCCTCGATACATGCAGCTCTTCAGCTAGTCGGTTCACTTCCTGAAACAACTCTTTTTGGATTGATATTGCAGTCTTTACACTTGTAGCCATAACTCACCTCCAGGTATGAATAATTGTATTGACAATAGTATAACTTCCAGCCGGGTCAGAGGCAATTTTTTTGTCTTTTTTCTTTTAGCCTGGCAAACTAACTGCATGACAATACCATACAGGGAGGAGTTGAGATGCTGGTTGTCAATACCCAGGAAGCAAAAACAAACCTGTCGGCATTATTGGCAAAAATAGAACAATCCGGTGAAGAAGTTATAATTTGCCGTAACGGAAAGCCCATTGCGGAGCTCCGCCCTCATAAGCGAAAAAATCGCCTGCTTGCCCACCCTGTTATGGGGAAAATCAAAATCCATTACGATCCCACGGAAACTTTTACCGAAGATGAATGGTCAGGGGAAACAATCTGATGCTGCTCGACACCTGCGCGCTTTTATGGCTTGCATAGGGCGGGGGACAGCTTTCCGCTGCAACCTGCAAACAAATCAATGATGTACCCGTGGTATATGTTTCTGCTATCAGTGGTTTTGAAATCGGCATAAAAGTACGAAAAGGAAAACTTACCTTACCTGTCGGTCCTGTTGAGTGGTTTGAGGAAATAATCACCCACCATGATTTACATCTTCTTCCTCTTGATCTGGCCATCTGTTTACAATCCACAACCTTGCCCGCGATTCATGCAGACCAGTGTGACAGATTCATTATTGATGGCGTCGTAAAAACTTCGATCTACGGCGTCGTGTGTCCTGTGGCGACTCGTTGGCATACTACAGGTATAGTCAAGACCCGCCACAGAACACTACTCCTCGGAGTCTCCGCTACGCTCCGCTTACCTGTATATCTGTGTTTTTACTTAGCCATCTTCAAGCAGTGTCTGGACTTTTTACGAGTTCGTCATTATTGCCACTGCGCAAATTCACAAACTACCTGTTGTAACAGCGGATAGCATTTTTTCCCAATATGGCCTGACCATTTTGAATTAAAAGGATATACCTGTTCCAAGACAGGAGAATTGCCCGTTGCCGTCCCCTTTTTCTTTTTCCTGAAAGCGTATTACATCAGAGTCTGGAAGAAGTCATTACCCTTGTCATCGATCAGGATAAAGGCGGGAAAGTCCCTGACCTCTATCTTCCATACCGCTTCCATGCCCAGTTCTGCAAAATCAAGGCATTGGACAGATGTTATATTTTCCGCTGCCAGCAGGGCCGCCGGACCACCGATGGAGCCAAGGTAGAACCCGCCGTACTTTTTGCAGGAATCGGTGACGACCTGAGAGCGATTGCCCTTGGCGATCATGACCATGGAGCCGCCCAGTTTTTGGAACAGCGGCACATAGGGATCCATGCGGCCGGCGGTGGTGGGGCCGAAAGAACCCGACGGCATGCCGGGCGGGGTCTTGGCCGGACCGGCGTAGTAGACCGGATGATCGAGCAGGTAGCCGGGCAGGGGTTTGCCTGCATCCAGCATCTCTTTCCACCTGGCATGGGCAATGTCGCGGCCAACGATGATGGTGCCGCTGAGCAGGACCTGGGTGGCGACCGGATGTTTGCTCAGCTCGGCCAGGATAGCGGCCATGGGCTGGTTCAGATCAATGGCCACGGCCTGGTCGTTTGTCCCTTGTCGGTACTTTTCCGGAATAAGGCGGCCGGGATTATGGTCAAGCTGTTCAAGCCAGAAGCCCTCGCGGGTGATTTTTGCCTTCAGGTTGCGGTCGGCCGAGCAGGAAACACCCATGCCGATGGGGCAGGAAGCTCCGTGCCGGGGCAGGCGGACCACGCGCACGTCATGGGCAAAATATCTGCCCCCGAACTGGGCGCCGATACCGAGTTTGCGGGAGGCGGCCAGCAGCTCCTGTTCAAGTTCGATGTCCCGAAAGGCGCGACCATATTTGTTGCCGGAGGTGGGCAGGTCGTCATAGTAATGGGTGGAGACCAGTTTGACCATCTTCAGGGTCGCCTCGGCGCTGGTGCCGCCAATAACAAAGGCCAGGTGGTAGGGCGGGCAGGCAGCCGTGCCCAGGGTTTTCATCTTGTCAACCAGATAGTCTTTCAGGGAATCGGGATTGAGCAGGGCCTTGGTCTCCTGGTACAGGTAGCTTTTGTTGGCGCTGCCGCCACCCTTGGCGACAAAGAGAAAACGATACTCCATGCCCTGGTCGGCATATATGTCTATCTGGGCTGGCAGGTTGGTGCCGGTGTTGACCTCGTCATACATGGTCAGCGGCGCGTTCTGGGAATAGCGCAGATACTCGCCGGTATAGGTGGCAAAGATACCGGCGGATAACTCTTCGGCATCATTGCAATCGGTCCAGACCTGTTGCCCTTTCTTGCCCATAACAATGGCCGTTCCCGTGTCCTGACAGATGGGAAGTATCTCTTTGGCGGCTATTTCAGCATTTCTGAGCATGGCCAGGGCCACCTCACGGTCATTGGCAGATGCCAGGGGATCGTCAAGTATTGCGGCCAGGGATTTGTTATGCTGCCGGCGCAGGAAAAAGTTGACCTCATGCATACCAAGGCGGGCAATTTCCCGTAGACCTTCCGGCCGGACAACCAGGATTTCCCGGTCCCGGAATTTTTCCACTGTAATATATTGCTCCGATCCTTCGATGAACCGGTACTCTGTTGAATCGTGATCCAGAGGAAAGGGATTCTGATAGATAAATTCCATTGTCTCAGCCATCGCACATCTCCTGTTGAATGAGCTGTTTGCGAGTAAAGATAACCCTTACAGGTATGTCAAGCATGTTGGTTTGTAAAAACTGCTCTATCCGTTTAATACCACCATCTTCCATGCTGTCAATGAGGATAACGATTTTCACCACCACGGCCCCGAACTGCATGACCTCTTCGATGGCCCTGACCATCATGGAACCGGAAGAAACAACATCGGCGGCCAGGGCAACCCTGTCACCCGCCTTTATTCTGGACTCCAACCATTTCGGTTCGCTTAAACCGCCGACCTTTTTGCGTGAATCGCGGATAAAAAATACCCCTATTTTCTGCAGGAAAGCGGCCCGGCATAGGACCGGGACAATGGCCTTGCCGGGGCCGCCGAGCGCGCAGATATCAAGGTCCTGTATCTCCTGATGCAGAAGTTCTCCGGCCAGCTCAACCCCCCGGTGTTTCAGAGATATTTCAAAAAAATCAAAATAGGTCGGAACAATTTTGGTCGGAGTTTTAAAGTGACTGTTTTTTTTATAGGCACGCTCCATGATGAGACGGGCCAATTTGTCTCTTGTCGTCATTTTTTCCGTGAAGGTGTTGAGTTATCAGTATTGCACGCCTGCCCCGGTCCATTGTCGATGGAGCAGATCCAGCGGGCCGATGTCGGCACCTGTTCTTTGAGTACATTTTGATTATAGGCGGTGATCAGATCATCCTTTTTCAGACAGCCGACAACCCGCTCCCGATCATCGGCGGCAACCACGGGCAAAAAAGAAAAGTTGCGGCTGGAAAAGAGATGAAAGGCCTCTTCCAGATTCTGATTTTCAGCCACTGTCACCACCTCCCTGTGCATCAGATCAGCGGCGACAACGTTTTCTCCGTCATAATTCGGGTCGGCCAGCTGGGCGCGAATATCGCGCAGGGTCAGGACCCCGGCCAGGTGGTCATGTTCGTCCAGAACAACAAAATGGGGAAAGGGACTCTTCAGCACCTGGTCGACCAGATCATGAAACGGTGTCCAGGTGCGGAGAACTTCAAGGTCACGGCAGATAAAGTCCCGGACCTTCATCTTGCGCAACCGGTTGACATCATGGCCCCGGACAATACGGATGCCCTGGGCAAGGAGCTTGGTCTCGTAGATGGAAT
>JALVAI010000491.1 GCA_027011235.1 Desulfobulbaceae bacterium | reverse complement strand
GGCTGTTTCCTCTGATTGTTCATCGTTATTACCTTTGGCACACCGGATAGTTCATGTTTAAAAATCTTGAAGATATCAGTGAGAAACGGGAAACCCTTGAGATGCAGCTGGCTGATCCGGAGGTGGTTGCTAATCAGCAGCAGTATCAAAAACTGGTCCGTGAGCATTCACATGTGGCCCTGCTCGATGAGTTGTATTCCCGCTATTTAACTGTCTGCCGGGACCTTGAGGAGAACGCTGAAATCCTGCAAAATGAAGCTGAAGATCCCGAGTTTGCCGAGCTGGCCCGAAGTGAAACCGAGGAGTTGCAGCAGAAGAAAAAAGAGATTGAGGATAAAATCAGGGTCCTTCTCCTGCCACGGGACCCCAACGACGAGAAAAATATTCTCCTTGAGATTCGGGCTGGAACAGGGGGCGATGAAGCCGCCCTGTTTGCCGCTGACCTCTTTCGCATGTACAGCCGCTATGCCGAGAGCCAGGGCTGGAAGATAGAGATCATGAGTTCAAATCCCATCGGTATCGGGGGATTCAAGGAGATTATAGCCCTGATCAAAGGTGATCAGGTATACTCCCGTCTGAAATATGAAGCCGGTGTGCATCGTGTTCAACGGGTACCGGAAACCGAAACCCAGGGCCGTATCCACACCTCGGCGGTGACAGTTGCCATTATTCCCGAGGCAGAGGAGGTCGACCTGCACATTGAGCCGAGCGAGCTGAAATTTGATGTCTATCGTTCTTCCGGGCCGGGTGGTCAGTCTGTGAACACCACTGATTCCGCTGTCAGGGTCACCCATTTGCCAACAGGACTGGTTGTTACCTGTCAGGATGAAAAATCCCAGCATAAAAACAAGGCCAAGGCCTTGCAGGTTTTACGGGCCCGATTACTTGACAAGATCCAACAGGAACAGCACGACAAAATTTCCGAAGACAGGAAGAATCAAGTGGGAAGCGGAGACCGGAGTGAGCGGATCCGCACCTATAATTTTCCCCAAGGAAGGCTGACCGATCACCGTATTAACCTGACCCTGTATAAACTGGAACAGGTTCTGGCTGGAAATCTCGATGATGTTATTTTACCTTTGATTACCCATTACCAGACCAAAGCCCTCAACCTTCTGCAGGAATAAACCCCAGCTGTCAATCGGCCTGTTGTCCGCTTTTCCCCAAATTCTCTTTGGACAAACGTGTCCTCTGGTATACAACGTGTCCTACCCCGGTAACATAACAGCTCCCACAGAGGAATGGACCATTGGCAGAGCGCTTGCCCGGGCCGCATGCCATCTTGAACAGGCTGACATTCCCCGGCCTGATTTTGAGGCCCAATATCTTCTGGGGGCCGTTCTGGAGATCAACAGGGCGGCTCTGTTCCTGTCCCTGGATAACAGGATGGAGGCCCGAGAAGCGCAACGGTTCTCAGCCATGGTTGACCGGCGGATGCGGGGTGAACCCCTGCAATATATCGTCGGCCAGGTCGAATTCTGGTCCAGAACATTTCACCTGACACCCGATGTCCTCATTCCCCGGCATGAAACCGAGTTTGTCCTGGAACAGACCATTGCCCTGGTAAAAGGCCGGTTTGCATGCCCGGAAACTTTACAGTTACTTGATATGGGGGTTGGATCCGGAGTGATTGCCGATGTCCTTGCCAAAGAACTTGGCTGCCATGTTGTTGGCGTGGATATTTCCCCCGCGGCCCTGGCCGTGGCAGCTGCCAACATACGCAGGCACCGGCTTGATAGCCAGGTGGCTCTGGTCTGCTCAGATCTGTTTGCAGCCCTTTCCCGCTTACGGAAATTCGACTGTATTGTTGCCAATCCTCCCTATGTTGCTGAAAGCGAAAAGGGGGAACTGGCGGATGAGGTGGTTCGCTTTGAACCGGAGCAGGCGCTTTTCGGGGGGGATGACGGTTTAGACTGTTACCGCAGGCTTATTCCAGAGAGTTTGACCTTTCTCCATCCGGGCGGTTGGCTGGTCCTTGAGATCGGCGCCAGCCAGGGACCGGCCATTACCGCCATGCTCCAACATGCCGGCTACACCGATGTCACCATCAGGCCTGATTACAGTGGTCGGTCCCGGTTTGCCTGTGGCAGAAAAGAATAATAGAGAAAAATCAACAAACCAGCATGGCTGGACCAGATTGGCCAGCCGCAACTGACAATGAATCTCTTCAACTTCGGCATGGGCAACCATGTCCGCTGTGAGCGATTTTCGGGTAATCAGCAATGGATACGATAATCATCGAAGGGGGTAAACCCCTGCACGGGACCGTGGCAATAAGCGGCGCCAAAAACGCAGCCCTGCCCATTCTGGCCGCCACCCTTCTTGTTGGCGGCACTCACACCATTCATAACGTCCCTGACCTGCGTGATACCAGAACAATGTTGAAGGTCCTGGAAACACTTGGGGCAACGCACCGGAGAGAAGGACGGACCATCCACGTCGATACCAGCGCCTTGTCCGGGGCCGAGGCGCCGTATGATCTGGTGAAGACAATGCGGGCCTCGGTACTGGTCCTGGGACCGCTGTTGACCAGGGCCGGCTATGCCAGAGTTTCGCTTCCCGGCGGCTGTGCCATTGGCGCCAGGCCGATCAACTATCACCTGCGTGGTTTTTCCTGTCTTGGCGTTACAACCACCCTGGCCTGCGGCTACGTTGAGGCCCGATGCGAGACCTCCATGACCGGGGCAACGGTCTATTTTGATATACCAACCGTGACCGGCACCGAGAACCTGTTGATGGCATCGGTGATGGCAAAGGGGACGACCATAATAAAAAATGCGGCCCGTGAACCCGAGGTCGGCAACCTGATCGATATGCTCGTTGCCATGGGCGCTGATATTGAAGGCCGGGGCACAGACAGGTTAACTGTCCGCGGAGTGCGGTCACTTAAACCGGCAACCACGACCATCATTCCCGACCGCATCGAGACAGGCACCTATCTTATTGCCGTGGCAGCCACCGGCGGCAGGGTGGAGATCACGGAGTGCGAACCCAGCCACCTGCCGGCATTGACGGAAAAACTCCGGGCGGCCGGGGTGAACATTGAAGAGGAGGAAGGCAAGTTAACCGTTTCCTGTGCCGAGCAAATGGCAGCCAACCGGTGCCGTCTGCGCAGTGTTGATGTGAAAACCCTTGTTTACCCTGGTTTTCCCACCGACCTGCAGGCACAGTTCATGGCCTTGATGATTCAGGCGGACGGCACCTCCATCATCCACGAGACGATTTTTGAAAATCGGTTCATGCATGTTGCCGAATTACAACGATTGGGAGCTGATATTACCATTGACGGCGCCAGCGCCATTGTCCGCGGGATTGATCCGGCCGGTCTGTGCGGAGCGCCGGTCATGGCCACGGATCTGCGCGCCTCTGCCTCCCTTGTCATCGCCGGCCTGTCCGCCAGGGGAACAACGGAAATTTCAAGGATTTATCATCTTGAACGGGGGTATGAAAATATGATCGATAAACTGCAGGCCCTGGGGGCAACTGTTTACAGGGGAACTTCGTAAGGTATCACCGGTGTCAGGGTCCTGTTGTCGTGGTTTTCCTTTTCAGCCCTCGTATGAGGGCAGCGGCAGGATGATCCGCATGGTGCATCCCCTGCCAGGCGCTGTTTCCACTTCAATGCTGCCATTATGCATTTCCACGATCTGACGAACGATTGCCAACCCAAGACCGGTGCCGTTTTCCCTGGTTGAGTAAAAGGGCTCAAAAATGTTTTCCAGGATGCCGGGCTCGATACCGTTCCCCTGATCAATTACCTCCAGACAGAGAACATTTTTTCCACCCCTTTCCTGTTCACCAGCCCTGATTGTGACAGAGCTGTTTTCCTCTCTGGAAAAAATAAGAGCATTCTCCACAAGATGCATAAGCACGGTCTGCAGTTGCTGCCGATCGCCGAATGCATCAAGATGTTGCGCAATTTCTATATTGATGCCATCGCATCCCTGCGCCTCTTTACCATCACAGGCCGCGGCAATGGAGTCATCGGCAATTCTTCGCATGGCAAACCACTCCGCATGCATTGGGGCAGGACGGGCAAATTGGAGAAACTCGTTAATTGTCTTTGCCATCCGTTTGGATTCCCGAAAGATTATCTCGCTAAGAGAACTGTCGGCATCGTCCCGGCCTTTATTTTCCATAACCAGGAGCTGGGCTGACCCGGAGATGGCGGCAAGCGGATTTCTGAAGTCATGGGCTATGGAGGCGCTGAGTTCCCCTATTGCAGCCATTTTTTCAGCCTTGCGGACCCGTTTTTCCATCTTTTCAACCTCGCTGATGTCCTGGAGGGTAATTACCTTGCAACTGTCCGGCTCCTTCTCTTCAGAGGTAGGAACAGAAGGAAAGTTGAGCGGTGAAAACGAATAACCGGCCCGAATCACGGTTCCATCTTTCTTTTTCAGGTCAACGACCTGACGAATCGAGTTTTTCTTCAACGTCAGAGTCGGGAACAGGTCTGACAAAACACGGCCCACAGCCTCTTCAGAGGTAAAGCCGGTTATCCGTCCCGCGGCTGCATTGTATGAGGTGATTCTGCCCTGTTCATCAACGGTGATAATACCGGTGGCAATATCATCAAATATCTGTTTGTACAGAATCGATAACCGGTCAAATTCAACCGATGTCCTGGACAGGGCCTCTTCCGTTGACTGGAGCCTGGCGGCAAAAGATCCGCTGAGAAGAGCAATGATAAAAAAGGTGACCCCGTAAATGGCAAAAAGATTGGTCATCCTGAGTAGTGAATGAGAAGTCTCCAGGCCTGTCGCTGTCATATAGGCCGGAACAATTCCCCTGTACTCCAAAAAAAGAACAATCCCGTACAAAAGCGTGGCAGCAGCGGCAGAGATGAGTCCGCCTTTTCGGTACATGATCAGTCCGCCGGCAATGACAGGCAGGATAAATACCGGCGTAAAAATGGACTGGCTGCAGCCTGTGCCGTACACAAGAATGGCGGCAAAAAATGTGTCTCCAAGGAGTTGGATCAATC
>JALVAI010000490.1 GCA_027011235.1 Desulfobulbaceae bacterium | reverse complement strand
ATTGATTACCTCTCCAAGGTAATCCTCGGGGGTGATGACCTCCAGAGCCATAACCGGCTCCAGCAGAATAGGCTTGCCGTCGCTGGCAGCCTTTCTGCAGGCAATGGTAGCGGCCACGCCAAAAGCCATTTCGGTTGAGCGCTCCTCGTCATAGGATCCGCCCACCAGCCTTGCCCTGACATCGAGTACCGGATAGCCGATCAACGGACCAGAGTCCAGGCTGTCCCGCACCCCCTTTTCTATGGCCGCAATAAATTCCGCCGGTATCTGCTCGTCCCTGACCGCACTTTCAAACAGTATCCCTGTACCGCGATCAACAGGTTCAAGCTCGATAACCACATGGCCATACTGTTCTTTGCCGGTGCCCTGGGTCTCAAAACGCCCCTCACCGGTGGCCTTGATGGTCAGGGTTTCCCGATAGGAAACCTGCGGTTTGCCCACATTGGCATTGACCTTAAATTCGCGTATCAGTCGGTCGGTTATAATTTCAAGATGCAGTTCACCCATCCCTGAAATTATGGTCTGACCGCTGTCCTCGTCAACGGATACGCGAAAGCTTGGGTCTTCCTTGACGATTTTATCAAGGCTCTCCGCCAGCTTTCCCTCATCGGCCTTTGTCTTGGCCTCAATGGCCACGCCAATGACCGGCTCCGGAAAATCCATTGCCTCAAGGACAATGAAATCACCGGCAGCACACAGGGTGTCACCTGTGGTGGTAAACTTCAGGCCAACAATAGCGCCAATATCGCCAGGCCCAATGGTATCGACCTCTTCGCGCTTGTTGGCATGCAATTTTATAAGTTTCGAGATCTTTTCCTTTTTCCGTTTCAACGGATTGAACACCTTGTCACCGACTTTCAGGGTTCCGGAATAGACCCTGATAAATGACAAGTTGCCGACAAAAGGATCGGACTGCAGCTTAAAAACAAGGCCACAGAACTTTTCACTCCTCTCAGGCTTGCGGATAAGCGGCGCACCGTTCTTATCCGTCCCCTCTACCGGGGGAACATCAACGGGTGAGGGCAGGTACCTGCATATGGCATCCAACAGTGGCTGCACCCCTTTATTCTTAAAGGCGGAGCCACAGAGGACCGGTACCAGTTCCATTGACAACGTTGCCTTACGCAACGCTTCATACAACTCACCGGGAGCGATCTCTTGATCATCCAAGTATTTTTCCATGACCCCCTCATCGAAGTCGGCCAACTTCTCGAGGAGCGCCATCCGTGCGGCCGATGATTCTGCGTGTAAATCGTCGGGGATTACCTCTTCTGTTACCTCCAGGCCCTGTGTCTGTTCATCAAAGCGCAACAACCGCTGCCTGATCAGATCAATGACCCCGGAAAAGGTATCCTCACTGCCGACCGGCAGTGTTACTGCTATGGGGTTGGCGCCGAGACGATCTTTTATCTCGGTCAAACATTTATCAAAATCAGCACCGATCCGGTCCATCTTGTTGATAAATGCGATCCGCGGAATATGGTAATGATCCGCCTGACGCCACACTGTTTCGGATTGGGGCTCAACACCGCCAACCGCGCAAAAAACAGCAACAACTCCATCCAACACCCGCAGGCATCGCTCCACCTCCACGGTGAAGTCAACATGACCGGGGGTATCAATTATATTTATTGTGTATCCCTGCCAGGTACAGGTCGTTGCCGCGGAGGTAATGGTTATGCCCCGCTCCTGTTCCTGTTCCATCCAGTCCATGATGGCTGTTCCGTCATGGACCTCGCCGATCTTGTGCGATCTGCCGGTATAAAAGAGAATACGCTCGGTAGTCGTAGTTTTACCTGCGTCAATATGGGCCATGATGCCGATATTACGCAGTTTGGATAACGATCCTCCTCCAGCCACTTTCTATTCTCTTTATTCAACCACCCGACAAGATCGGGAAAAATGTTGGTCTATCTACATCTTTGGAGGATGCCTGTCAACCACAATCGCCTGCACTGCAAAAAAAACTCAGGCGATCACCACCTGTAATGGGCAAACGCCTTGTTGGCCTCCGCCATTTTATGGGTATCATCCTTTTTCTTCACCGATGCCCCGCGATTATTATAGGCATCCAGCAACTCGGCGGCCAATTTTTCCGACATGGACTGACCGGAACGTCCCTTGGCAAAGCCGATTATCCAGCGAATGGCCAGGGCATTTCTCCTGTCCGGGCGAACCTCTATCGGAACCTGGTACGTGGCCCCGCCCACGCGCCGGCTTTTTACCTCCACCCGCGGCCTGACATTTTCCATGGCCCCTTCAAACACGGCAAGCGGTTCTTCATCGCTCACCTTTTCCCTGATGATCTCCATGGCATCATAGAACATACGCCGGGCAAGGGCCTTTTTGCCATCAAGCATCAGGCCGTTGGTGAACTTGGACACCAGCACAGAATTGTAGGCCGGATCGGGTTCTACCGTTCGCTTGTTTGTTAATTTTTTCCTTGGCATCCTTTATCTCTCCGATAACTCCGGCGCACCCCGCCTATTTCGGCTGCTTGGCGCCATACTTTGAACGACCTTGACGGCGGTCACTGACCCCCAGCGTATCAAGTGTTCCGCGGACCACATGATAACGAACACCCGGCAGATCCTTGACACGGCCCCCGCGAATCAAAACCACTGAATGCTCCTGCAGGTTATGACCAATACCCGGGATATACGAGGTCACTTCAATACCATTGGTCAGACGAACCCTGGCAACTTTCCGCAAGGCGGAATTCGGTTTTTTCGGCGTCGTCGTATACACACGCACACACACGCCGCGCTTTTGCGGACAATTCTGCAATGCAGGCGTATTTGAGCGCTTGGTTATTTTTTTCCGCCGTTTCCGGACAAGCTGATTAATTGTTGGCATTCACACCACTCCTTTTCCTGTAAACCATGGCGGCTGATCCGATAACCCAGGAACCAGCCACAACAAATTTACGATTCATTCACTCAAAATCCCTGCCCGTGGAGACCTCAGGGTCTTTCACAAACAGAAATTCCATCGTTGCCGACGGAACGCAAAAGTTTAAAATAGTAGACCAGTCAACAGTCTATGTCAAGAATATTTTTTACGCTTCTTCCCGCCGAAGCCGATATTGCGGCAATCCGGTTCCTGCGGATATCAGGCGCCCCATGATAACATTTTCCTTGAGTCCGCTCAGGTCATCGACCTTGCCCTGCATGGCAGCATTGGTCAGCACCTTGGTTGTCTCCTGGAAGGAGGCCGCGGAAATGAAGGAATCGGTTGACAGGGACGCCTTGGTCACCCCAAGGAGCAATGGTTCGGCCGCTGCGGGCTTAAGCCCTTCTGCCAGCAATCGTTCATTCTCCTCCCGGAATTTCCACCATTCAACCTGCTGGTCAAGCATGAACACGGAATCACCCGCATCGGTAATCTTGACCCTTTTCAGCATCTGCCGGACAATGGTTTCGATATGCTTGTCGTTGATCCTGACACCCTGGAGACGGTAGACCTCCTGGATCTCGTTGACCAGAAAACGGGCCAGTTCTTCCGCCCCGAGAACTCGTAAGATATCGTTGGGCAGGACAGAGCCTTCCATTAACTGTTCCCCGGCCTTCACATAATCGCCCTCGTGGACAATGATATGCTTGGCCTTGGGGATGAGGTACTCTTTGGGTTCTCCGGTTTCCGGAGTGATGATCACCCTGCGTTTCCCTTTCAGTTCCTTGCCGAAACTGACACGGCCGTCGATCTCGCTGATAATGGCCTGTTCTTTTGGTTTGCGGACTTCAAACAGCTCGGCAACCCGTGGCAGACCACCGGTAATATCCTTGGTTTTCGTTGTCTCCCGAGGGATTTTGGCAATAACCGTACCAGCGGTGACAATTTCCCCCTCGTCCACGGTAATAACCGAACCAACCGGCAACGGATATCGCGCCTCAAGATCACCACCGGGCAACTTGAGCGTCTGGCGTCCCTTTTCCGGGTCCTTGATGGAAATGCGCGGCGTCAGCTGTTTGCCGGCCGTCAGGGGAGTAATCACCTTGCTTGCCTTGCCGGTTATCTGGTCCACCCTTTCCTGCATGGAATCGCCCTCCACCACATCACCATATTTGACCTTGCCGCCAACCTCGGCAACGATGGGAATGGAGAAGGCATCCCAGTCGGCGATTACGGTTCCCGGCTCAACCTTGGCTCCTTCCTTAACCTTCAGCTCGGCACCGTAGGGAACCGGGAATCGTTCCCGGTCTATGCCCTGATCATCAAGGATGGTGATCTCGACATTTCGATTCATGACCACTTCATTACCTGCGCTGTTGGTAACCGAATGCAGATTTTTATAGTGGACGATACCGCCACGCTGGCTCCTGACTTCGGCCTGTTCGACCGATCTGCTGGCCGTACCACCGATATGAAAGGTACGCATGGTCAGCTGGGTACCGGGCTCGCCAATGGACTGGGCGGCAATGATACCGACCGCCTCCCCGGTATTGACCATGTGACCGCGCCCGAGATCACGGCCGTAGCACATGGCGCAGACCCCGCGTTTGGCCTCACAGGTCAGCACGGAACGGATCATGACCTGATCGATGCCGGCAGCCTCTATCGCCTCCACCTTTTCTTCGGTAATCTCTTCGTCCATTCCAACCAGCACTTCGCCGGAATGGGGGTCGACCACATCTTCCAGCGCTACCCGACCGAGGATGCGCTCACCGATGCGGACGATCACCTCGCCGCCCTCGATCAACGGTTCAGCCTTGGTGCCGCGCATGGTGCCACAGTCCTCCATGACAATGGTTGAATCCTGGGCCACATCGACAAGTCTTCTGGTCAGGTAACCGGAGTTGGCCGTTTTCAAGGCGGTATCCGCAAGTCCTTTGCGGGCGCCATGGGTGGAGATGAAATATTCCAGGACCGACAACCCCTCGCGGAAATTGGCCTTGATCGGAGTTTCAATAATTTCGCCGGACGGCTTCGCCATCAAACCGCGCATGCCGGCAAGCTGCCGGATCTGGTCCTTGGAACCACGGGCCCCGGAATCGGCCATAATGTAGACTGAATTAAAACTCTTGATCTCCCGAACGGTGTTGTCCTTGTCACGCACGTAGTCAACCGACATTTCATCCATCATCTCCTTGGTGATTCTGTCGGTTGCCTTTGACCATATATCAACGATCTTGTTGTACTTTTCACCATCGGTGATCAGGCCGTCCGAATACTGTTTGTCAACATCGGCCGCCTCTTTTTCCGATTCTTCCACAAACTCTTCCTTGCGGACCGGAATTTTCATATCATTGATACAGATGGAAATGCCGGCCCGGGTGGCATATTCATAGCCAAGGTCCTTTAACCGGTCGGCCAGGATTACGGTATCCTTGGTGCCGGCATGCCGATAGGTGTAATCGATGATAAAGCCGAGTTCCTTCTTGGAAAGTTCCTTGTTGACCAGGGCAAAGGGCACGGAATCGGGCAACAGTTCACTGACAATAACCCGACCGGTCGTAGTCTTTACCAGCTCACCGTTGATACGGACCGTTATTCCGGCCTGCATATGCACGGCCCCGTGGTCATAGGCAATACGCACCTCTTTTGGGGAGGCAAAGACGGTCCCCTCTCCGACTACGCCATAGCGCTCCCTGGTCATATAGTACAACCCGAGGACAATGTCCTGGCTGGGAATAATGATGGGACCGCCATTGGCGGGCGAGAGGATGTTGTTGGTCGACATCATCAGGACCCGGGCCTCGACCTGCGCCTCAACGGACAGCGGCACATGCACGGCCATCTGGTCACCGTCAAAGTCGGCATTGAATGCGGCGCAGACAAGGGGATGCAACTGGATGGCCTTGCCCTCGATCAGCACCACTTCAAAGGCCTGCATGCCAAGCCGATGCAGGGTCGGCGCCCGGTTCAGGATAACAGGATATTCGCGAACAATATCATCAAGAACGTCCCACACCTCTTTCATTCCCTTTTCCACCATTTTGCGGGCACTCTTGATGGTGGTGACATAGCCGAGGCTCTCGAGACGATTGTAGATAAAGGGCTTGAACAGCTCCAGGGCCATCTTTTTCGGCAGGCCACACTGGTGCAGGCGCAGATGCGGTCCGACCACGATGACCGAGCGGCCGGAATAATCAACCCGCTTACCAAGCAGGTTCTGGCGAAACCGTCCCTGTTTCCCTTTGAGCATATCGGAAAGGGACTTCAGGGGCCGTTTATTGGGACCGGTGATGGTTCTGCCGCGGCGGCCGTTGTCAAACAGGACATCAACCGCCTCCTGCAGCATCCGTTTTTCATTGCGGATAATTATATCAGGGGCATCGAGCTCGATAAGCCGCTTCAACCGATTATTCCTGTTGATGACCCGCCGGTAGAGATCGTTGAGATCAGAGGTAGCAAACCGTCCGCCCTCAAGCGGCACCAAGGGCCGCAGATCCGGCGGCAGGACTGGAATAACCTCAAGGATCATCCATTCAGGACGATTGCCCGAATTACGAAAGGCCTCAACCACGGTCAGTCGTTTACCAAACTTGGCCCGCTTGGAAACCGACCCTGTTTCCTTCATTTCCCGGCGCAGGGTTTCGGAAAGGGCGGTCAGGTCAAGGGCCATCAGCATATCCCGAATGGCCTCCGCCCCTATTCCCACCTTGAACTGGCCCGGATATTCCTCGAGATGGGCCCGGTACTGCTCCTCATTGAGCAGGGTACCGACAGGCAAGGCCTCCACTTCGGAGGAGACAACGGCATAGGACTCAAAGTAGAGGATACGTTCCAACTGCTTGAGCGTCATGTCCAGAATGGCGCCGATCTTGGAGGGCAGGCTCTTTAAAAACCAGATATGGGCCACCGGTGCAGCCAGTTCAATATGACCGAGACGCTCACGCCGAACCTTGGACTGGATGACCTCAACACCGCATTTTTCGCAGACCACGCCGCGGTGTTTCATCCGTTTATATTTGCCGCAATTACACTCGTAATCCTTAACCGGTCCGAAGATCTTGGCGCAGAACAGGCCATCACGCTCCGGTTTGAAGGTGCGGTAATTTATGGTCTCAGGTTTTTTCACCTCGCCATGGGACCATTCCAGAATTTTCTCCGGAGAGGCCAGAGAAATTTTTACCTTGTTAAACTGAACAGGTCCCTTTGGTTTTGCAAAGAAGTTAAACAGTTCTTCCACGAAATCACCCTATCTGAGTTGAACGTTTACAGTGAGCCACTGAAAACCATTGTATTGTGCGGCATGGGATGAGACTCTCTCTTAGTCTTGCAACAACTCCACATCGAGACACAGGCCTTTAAGTTCCTTGACCAGAACATGAAAGGATTCGGGCAGTCCTGTGACAAGGAAGTTATTGCCCTTGACAATCCTTTCATACATGGTTGTCCGGCCCTCGACGTCATCGGACTTGACGGTAAGGAATTCCTTCAGGGTGTAGGCCGCGCCATAGGCCTCCATTGCCCATACCTCCATCTCTCCAAGACGCTGGCCGCCAAACTGGGCCTTGCCGCCAAGGGGCTGCTGGGTGACCAGGGAATAGGGACCGGTGGAACGGGCATGGATCTTGTTGTCGACAAGATGATGCAATTTCAACACATACATGACGCCGACCGTGACCTGATTGTCAAACTTGTCCCCGGTCAGGCCGTCATAAAGGGTTGACTGCCCGACTTCATCAACTCCTGCCTCAACAAGCATGGCCCGAATTTCGGCTTCGGAAGCGCCATCGAAAACAGGGGTTGCCACATGCAGGCCATGGAAAAACTTTTTGCCCATGTCGACCAGGGCATCATCATCAAGGCCATCGGTCAGCCGTTTGTACTCCTCCTCGGAGTAAACGGCCTGCAATTTCTTTTTCACCTCATCAATTTCATGCTGCCGGCAGAGCTTTTCCAACTGTTCCCCCAATTTTTTGGCGGCAAACCCAAGGTGACATTCCAGCACCTGGCCAACATTCATACGCGAGGGAACACCGAGGGGATTGAGGACCAGGTCAACCGTAGTGCCATCGGCGAAAAAAGGCATGTCCTCTTCCGGTAACAGGCGGGATACAACACCTTTGTTGCCGTGCCGACCGGCCATTTTGTCGCCGACGGCAAGCTTCCGCTTGGTGGCGACATATATTTTCACCATCTTGACAACACCAGGCGGCAGGTCATCTCCTTTTTCCATCCGCTCGACAATTCCCTCGTAACGGCTGCGAACCAGGGCGGCCTGTTTTTTATAGCGGTCAAAAACAGCGTTGATTTTCTCCTCGTATTTCTTCCGTTCCGAGAAATCAAGCGAGTAGAGATCAAAAAAATCTATCTTCTCCAACAACTCGTCGGTTATCTTCTTGCCCAGTTTGAGCAGAACGTTGCCCTCTTTGTCCTTGATGTCGCTTTTGGCGGTCCGGCCGACCAGAAGGGAAGACAACTCTTTACGAACACCTTTTTTCAGGCTCTTGAGCTCATCGTCCATGTCCCTGTTGAGACGTTCGACTTCCATCTCTTCGATCATCAGGGAACGTTCATCCTTGTCAACACCCTTGCGGGAGAAAACCTTGGCATCAATCACCACTCCCTCGATGCCGGGAGGAACGCGGAGCGAAGAGTCCTTGACGTCACCGGCCTTCTCACCAAATATCGCCCGCAGCAGTTTTTCTTCCGGCGACAGCATGGTCTCTCCCTTGGGAGTGACCTTGCCCACCAGCATGTCCCCCGCCTTTACCTCGGCACCGATACGAACAATGCCGGAGTCGTCAAGATTGCGCAGGGCCTCATCCCCGATATTGGGAATATCCCGGGTGATCTCCTCCTTGCCAAGCTTGGTGTCCCTGGCCATGGTTTCAAATATCTCGACATGGACCGAGGTGAAGGTATCCTCCTTGAGAAGGCGCTCGTTCACCAGGATGGAATCTTCAAAGTTGTACCCACGCCACGGCATAAAGGCGATGGTCACGTTCTTGCCAAGGGCCAGCTCTCCCATCTCCGAGGATGGTCCGTCGGCCAGGACATCGCCCTTTTTAACCCGCTCACCCGGCAGGACCAGGGCCCGTTGATTGAAGCAGGTATTCTGGTTGGATTTTTTGTACTTGGAGAGGCGATACACACCGACTCCTGTTTCAAAGCCGTCGGTACCGGGCTCATCGTAACGGACAACAACCCGGTTGGCATCAACGTCCTCGACCACGCCATCGCCGCCGGCAAGCAGGCAGGCTCCGGAATCGCGGGCAACATATTTTTCCACACCGGTTCCGACCAGGGGCGAGGCGGTTTTCAATAATGGAACAGCCTGCCGCTGCATGTTGGAGCCCATTAACGCCCGGTTGGCATCATCATTTTCCAGGAAGGGAATAAGAGAGGCAGCAACGGAAACCAGCTGATTGGGAGCAACATCCATCCGGGTTATCTCCTCGGCCGTCACCATGCTCACCTCGCCGTCCTCGCGGGCGATCAGGTGATCTTCAACAATCCGGTCCCCATCCAGCTCGACCTTGGCCGGCGCAATCACCTCGCCCTGCTCCTGCAAAGCGGAATGATATTTAAACTTGTCACTGACCTGTCTGTTTTCCACAAATCGATATGGCGTCTCGATAAATCCATAGGGATTGACCTTGGCGTAGGTGGCAAGAGAGACAATCAAACCGATGTTGGGTCCTTCAGGCGTCTCGACCGGGCATATTCGTCCATAATGGGTTGGATGGACGTCACGCACCTCAAAACCGGCCCGCTCTCTGGAAAGTCCCCCCGGTCCCAGGGCGGATAGCCGTCTCTTATGGGTGACCTCGGAAAGCGGATTTGTCTGGTCCATGAACTGGGAGAGCTGGGAGGTTCCAAAAAACTCCTTGATCGCCGAGGTCACGGGTTTTGGGTTGACCAGATCGTGGGGCATGAGCGTTTCAATTTCCTGCAGGGTCATCCGCTCCTTGATGGCACGCTCCATGCGGACAAGTCCCATCCGGTACTGGTTTTCAACCAGTTCACCGACCGTCCGGACCCGTCGGTTGCCCAGATGATCTATATCATCACCGTCCTTGAGGCCATCCTTGATGTGGACCAGATGTTTTACCCCCTCGATAATATCCTCTCTGGTCAGGGTTCGATGGTCGATGGGGGTATCCAGACCAAGTTTGGCATTTATTTTATACCTGCCGACCTCGGAAAGATCATAGGTGGAGGGATCAAAAAAGAGTTTATCGAAAAACGCCTGGGCGACCTCGGGCGTTGGCGGGCTGGACGGACGCAATCGCCGATATATTTCGATCTGGGCCCTGGTTCGCACCCGGTCTTTTATCTCCTTTTCCAGGGCATCCTGTAACTCGTCACCAGACAATCCTTCGGCCTCAAGCTGCTCTTTGATCTCGTCACGCTCCTGCAGACCTACTCGTAAAAGGTCTTTGGCCAGGGTCTTGCTGAAAGCATCACTTACAGTTACCCCGTTGATAAACAACAGGTCAAAGGAGTCGATACCAGCGTCAACAATGGCGGCAATACTGCTCTCGGTCAACGCCTCATTTCCAGGGGCCACAAGTTCACCGGTCTCCGGATGCAAAAGGTCGGTTACGGGTATGCGTCCCAGCAGGTCGTCAAGCTGCACTTCTATCTTTTCGATACCGGCTTTTTGCATGCGTCTGGCAAGTGCCTTGGATACCTTGCGCCCCTTTTTACCGATGACCTTGCCGTCTTTGGGATCGATTACATCATTGGGCAGCCGGGTTCCGACAAAGGTATCAGGATTAAAACGAAGATAAAATCTCCCATCCTCGATATCGACGGTATCAACCTGATAAAACTTTCGCAACAACTCCTCTTCGGTATATCCCAGCGCCTTGAGAAGAACGGTAACAGGCAGTTTGCGGCGTCGATCAATCCGTACATACAGGATATCCTTTATATCGAATTCAAAATCCAGCCACGAACCACGGACCGGGATAATCCGGGCCGAATACAATCTCTTGCCCGAAGCATGGGATTTGCCATTGTCATGGGTATAAAAAAGACCAGGAGAACGCTGCAGTTGGTTGACAATGACCCGTTCAGTACCGTTAACAACAAACACGCCGTCCTTGGTCATCAATGGCAGGGAACCGAGGAAAACCTCCTGTTCCTTGATATCGCGCACCGACTGAACCCCTGTCTCCTCATCAACATCAAAGGTAATAAGGCGTACGGTGATCTTTACCGGAACATCATAGGTCATGCCCCGTTCGATGCACTCTTCAACGGTATATTTGGGCTGACCAAAGGCATACCGAACAAACTCCAGGGAACATTGGCCGTTAAAATCGGTTAGAGGAAAAATATTTTTAAAGATTGCCTGCAGACCAAAATCCTCCCTCGCATCAGGATCAACATCCCTTTGCAGAAACCGTTCGTACGAGTGTCTCTGCATGGCAATAAGATGCGGTGGCTCTACAATCTGGCGTGTTTTGGCAAAACTCTTACGGACTCTCTTCATGGTTTTCCTCAAAATGTTCCACGAAACGGCGGCATCAATAAAACTGGCGTAACATATTGATTTTTCAGTATGTTTACCAAGCAAACCGCACGACTTGCACTCGACTTCCCTCAAACGCAGGAACGCTACAGAGGAACCGGCCTCTGTAGCGTTGCCTGATTACATTAGGCAGGCCAGGGACTGATGCCGCCGGGCCCTACCTGTAGCAGTGAACTACTTGATCTCCACAGAGCCACCAACAGCTTCAATTTTTTCCTTGATCTCATTCGCCTCATCCTTGGAGACGCCCTCTTTAATGGGAGTGGGTGCGCCTTCGACAAGGGCCTTTGCCTCTTTCAGGCCAAGTGAAGTAATCGCGCGAACCTCTTTGATGACCTTGATCTTCTGGTCGCCGGCAGCCGTCAACACAGCGTCAAATTCGGTCTTTTCTTCACCGCCGTCTGCGCCGCCGCCGTCAGCTGCACCGCCAACAGCAGCAACCGCCACCGGGGCCGCGGCAGATACGCCAAATTTATCCTCAAGGGCCTTGACAAGCTCGGCCACCTCCAACAGGGACATTTTTTCTACAATTTCTACAACCTGTTCAATGGAATCAGACATGATCCTTCCTCCTGATATAATCGAGATAGTTTAATTTTCTTTCTGTTCTTTAATTGCCTGTAAAGCATACACAAGATTGCTCGGTACACCATTAAGGGCCCGGACAAGACCGGTGGGCACTGCCATCAAAACACCACACAGCTGGCCAAGAAGCTGGTCCCTGGTAGGAAGTTTTGCCAGGGCGGTGACATCTTCAACGGTCAGCACCTTGCCATCCATAACAGCGGATCGAATTTTTAACGCATCAAATTCCTTGGCGAAATCCGAAAGCGCCTTGGCTGTTCCAACCGGTTCTTCAAAACTGAATGCAATGGCGGTGGTGCCGGTAAAACTGTCACTCAGATCCTCAAAATCGGTCCCCTTTACAGCAATTTTCAGCAGTGTATTTTTGGCAACTTGAATAAACGCATCATTGTTGCGCAGCTCTCTGCGAAGCTTTTCAAGTTCCGTGACTTTCAGCCCGCGGTAATCGGTAACTACCGCAAACTTGGCCTTATTGAAGGTCTCATTGAGCACCTGGACCTTGCCGGCCTTTTCATCGCGATTCAACTGTTACACCTCCTTGATTGTTTGCGGGACTGCCATAGGTAACAGATAAGAAATAAAGACACTCACAGGATGTTTCCAGGATCCTGTTCATCGGTCTCGGCAGGCGACTGGAACACTAACCACCAGTCATTAAACGTTCGCACCTGCTGTCTCTGACCTTCCCGAAAAAGGTTATTGTGTGAAAAAGTTACTCCGATTACTCCTGCCTGATTTATCTTCACGACAAACCGGTATGGCTGGATCAGGTTGGCCAGCCGAAAATCCATGAAATTTTCCGACTCCGCAACGGATAGGCCCTACCTCTGATACTGAAAAAATTCGAATAATAAAATATTACGAAATATTTTCAGAAAAGGTTGCACCTGATTGGCGCAACAAACCAGTCATACAAAGACTTTGTTGTCGCAAGGAACAACAACCGTTATCAAGCCTCTTTGATCAAGGTACGGATGTTGAATGGATCGAGCTTGACTCCAGGACCCATTGTACTTGAAATAACAATTGATTTTAAATAAATACCCTTACTGGAAGAGGGCTTGAGCTGAATGAGTTTATCAACAAAGGCGAGAACATTATCCTGAATTTTCTCCGGACCAAAATGCTTTTTACCAATAGCGGCATGGACGATACCGTTTTTATCCACACGAAAGTCAACCTTGCCCTTTTTAATTTCGCCAACAACTCTTTCTATATCAAAGGTAACCGTACCAAGTTTGGCATTGGGCATTAAATTACGTGGACCAAGGATACGTCCGATTTTTCCAACCTCACCCATCATATCCGGAGTGGCGATGGTTTTATCAAAATCAAGCCATCCATCCTTGATTTTCGCTATAATCTCATCGGAACCGGCATAATCGGCACCTGCATTCAGGGCCTCGGTCTCCTTTTCCCCTTTGGCAAAAACAAGTACCCGCACCTCCTTGCCTGTACCATGCGGCAACATTACACTTGAACGAACCATTTGATCGGCATGACGCGGATCGACACCAAGTCGAACGGCAATATCAATGGACTCATCAAAGCCGGCATAGGCTGTCTTCAAGGCCAGTTCCACACCTTCCTGAAGTTCATACAACCTTGTCTTATCAACTTCAGCAGCACTCTTTCTGTATTTTTTTCCGTGTTTTGCCATCATAAACCCCTGTCGTTTTCTCCCTGACATGGAGGGCACCCATGCAGGTAATCGAATTTATCAGCTTCGGTCAACGCCAGGTTGACCGGAGCATCCGGACTTCCGAATCAATCAACTATGGTGATACCACAGCTTCTCGCCGTACCTTCCACAATACGCATGGCATGTTCAACATCATAGGCATTCAGATCCGGCATCTTGATTTCAGCAATTTCCCGTATCTTGTCCCGAGACAGATCAGCGACCCGTTCCCGCTTGGGATTACTTGATCCCTTGTCAAGTCCGGCTGCCTTGAGCAGCAGAACAGAGGCAGGCGGTGTCTTGGTGATAAAGCTGAAAGAACGGTCATTGTAGACCGTTATGACAACAGGAATAATAGTATCACCGGCGGACTGGGTCTTTGCATTGAATGCCTTGCAAAAATCCATGATATTGACGCCGTGCTGTCCAAGCGCTGGTCCGACAGGCGGCGATGGATTGGCCTTGCCGGCAGGAATCTGCAATTTTATATATGATTGTATCTTTTTCGCCATCGATCCACTCCTCCATGTCCGGCTGAAAAAAGAAATTCTTCTTTTTTAATGTCCGGCATGAATGAAACAATATTATAATTTTGGCCGATTCCGGCCTTTCAACATCTTTCTTCGTGAGGCCAACGGCCCTGAATAACTGGAGTAATCCGCGTTAATAATTCAGGTTCAGGTATTGCTGACCTGAATATATTCAAGTTCAACCGGGGTTAAGCGGCCAAAGATGGATACCATCACCTTCACCCGACCTTTATCGGGATAGACCTCTTCAATAACACCCTGAAAATTGGCAAAAGGTCCATCTGTAACACGAACGATATCGCCCTCGGTAAAAATGACTTTTGGCTTGGGTACAGTCGCGCCTTCTTCAATACGGCCAATGATGCGCATGGCCTCTTCATCACTTAACGATGGGATAAGCGTTTGTAAATCCTTGCCGGCCAACGCCTGATTGGCATTTACCCCGACAAATCCGGTAACCCTCGGTGTTTCAACGACAGTGTGCCAGGTATCCTGATTCATCTCCATCTGCACCAGGATATAGCCAGGAAAAAACTTGCGTTCAGAGGTTTTTTTCTTGCCCTTGACCATCTCGACAACCTGTTCGGTTGGGACAAGGATATCTCCAAAGAGCTCTTCTTGTCCAGCCGAGCGGATACGTTCTTCCAAGGTAGCCTTTACCTTGCTTTCAAACCCGGTATGGGTGTGCACTATGTACCATTTTTTTGCCATGAAAATGCCTGCAGCCGCTATTGGAGTACCAATGATACGAGCTTACCAAGGAGGAGATCAACCGAGCCGAGATAAATGGAAAGTATCACGACAAGAACAAGAACAAATCCAGTCAGACCAAGGGTGACTTTTCTGTCAGGCCAGACAATCTTTTGAAATTCAGCCTGAACCTGTTGAATAAAAGTCCGGATATTGGAAGGATAAAACAACGCAATGCCACTTGGAGCAGTCTTTTCCATCCTGGGAGACTGTTTTGCGCCGCCACCTTGTTTTTTCTTCTTTCGTGTCATTTGATTATCGACCAATGTGCCCAACAATATCCAGGATGAACATGCCTGTCCATGCCGGGACCGGAGACTATATGATGCTGTGACCTGCCAATCCGGTCAAGACGACCGGCCTACACCAAGCGGACCACAGAGGGATGCATTTTATGCAGTTTTTGGTGCCCTGCCATTGCATGGCAAAAAAACCGGAACCTGTTACTCGAACTCGATCTTTCGGATATACTTTAAAAAGTACAGGATAAACGGCAAGACAATGTACCACGGTCCGCTGAAGCAGTGGCAGGCCAGGAGGGATTCGAACCCCCAGCCCTCGGATTTGGAGTCCGATGCTCTACCAATTAGAGCTACTGGCCTGCACTATTCAGTACAAAGAAGTCACACCGAATCAGCAGCAAACAGCCTTGGTTACTTTGTCTCCTTGTGCGGTGTATGTGTTTTGCAAAAGGGACAAAACTTTTTCAATTCCAGTTTATGAGGAATTGTCCGCTTGTTTTTGGTCGTTGTATAATTGCGCTGTTTACAGGTTGTACAGGCAAGTGTAATGATATCTCTCATCAATATCCCAGGTATCTAAAAAAACCGACCGCCCATTATAAACGGCTGCAGTCGGTTTTACAATTATATATCAGCTGCGACCAGAAACCGGTCGACCTGCAAATTACTCTATAATTTCACTGATGACGCCGGCGCCAACAGTACGGCCACCCTCACGGATTGCAAAGCGAAGCCCCTCTTCCATGGCTATCGGGGTAATCAGCTCACCGGTGATATGCACATTGTCACCAGGCA
>JALVAI010000489.1 GCA_027011235.1 Desulfobulbaceae bacterium | reverse complement strand
GCATCCGTTTAACGGTGGCCGCGGAACTGCCGGCAATGACAATGGGCGTGCAGTGGCCAAGGGCAAATAATGTTAAAAGTAACAGGCCGGTGGCAATCTTTTCCTGGATGGTAATAATGGCCAGGATCGGAGCGATAAAGCCAAAGGTGCAGGAACCGGAGAGGATACCGTAGGCCAGACCAAGGACAAAGGCGCCGCCAAGGCCCTGCAGGTGCAGGCGGCCAAGGGAGTTCGGCATTCTGCATTTGGCAATGCCCAACATGTCCACGGCCACCCAGATCAGGATAGCGCCGAGAAGCAGGGTCCAGTAGGGTCCCACATCACCGAGCATCCTGCCCAGAAGCATACAGATCACCCCGACCACACCAATGGTGATGAACAACCCCAGGGTAAAAAGCAGGGCATAGGGCACCGCCTTTTTCCCTTCCAGGATTGAATCCTGACCTCCGACGTAACCGATGATCAGAGGAATGGAGGCCATGTGGCAGGGAGAAAAAAGCACACTGACCATACCCCAGGTAAAACAGCCGAAAGCGGCCACGGCCAGGCCGCCGTTCATCCAGCTGTTGACGGTGAAAAAAATATGATCAAGCATGGCCGCCTTTATTTTTCTATCAAGACGTTCAACTTGCCTTCAATGGTTTTCTGATCCAGAAAACCGGCATGACGCCAGACCTCTTTGCCTGATTTATCAAAAAATACCTGGGTCGGGATGGCTCTGATGTCAAATTTCCTGGCCGTGGCCATGTCCTTTTTCACATCCACAAACAGGATGGCGGCCCGGCCCTGGTATTCTTTGGCCAGGTTTGCCAGCACCGGTTCCATCATTTTACAGGGGATACAGGATGTGGAGCCGATATCCACCATGGTCACCGTATTCTTGACCGGAATCTCCGGCGCGCCCCAGGCCGCCTGCAAACAACAGAAAAAGAGAAAAAAAATTGCAGGGATAAGGATTTTAAATGCATTCATCTTCATACAATACTCCTGACAGGATAGATTACCCATCGCTTTTGTGTTGTCACATGATGTTTCAACACCTTTGTTTTTCAACAAACCAGCATGGCTGGACCATAATTTACCGTCCCGGCCACAACAGATAAGCGTAGACTTCGAATGATGAAAATAGTCCGAAAGGACACAGCTACGCGGACTGTTTTCGGATAAAAATCTATTTGTTCTCCTTTGTGCTGCGCACCAGTCGGACATACCCCTTATCCTTGACCACCAGGTCGAAGTCGCCCCGGCAGAAACATTCCAGCTCAAGCCGGGCCGGCACCACCCCTTTTTTCTCGTCCTGCAGCCAGTACTTACCCTTCAGTTTTGGAAAATGACAGTCCTCATTCCCCTGGATGGCAATCAGACCGCGCAACTCGCTGCTCTCTCTGGTGGTAGGCAGACGCCAATCATCGTAGCCGCCGAGTTTCACACCGGCCACATACTTTTGCACCGCAGCCAAATCGGCAAAACGTTTGCCCCTGTCGATCTGCCACATCAGACCAGTTCTTTTATCAAGACAGATGCCGTTGCCCAGGTTCTGCAACGACCCTGCCAGCGCCGGACTACCGGACAGACCGAGGATACAGACCGCCAGGATACAGAATAATTTCCAAAATCCTACCTGCATGCTTCCTCCTTTCCCGCCGGAGCGGGATCTGTTTTTTGCCTGGATATTTTCCAGTCATTTGCTAATGGCTCTAAACATACCACAGAGAAGTATTTTTGAGAGAGTTCCTTGTCAGCGCAGCCAGTCCTTGACCCGCATGCGAGCGCTTTCCAGGACATGAAAGAGCACCGGCACCACGAGAAGGGTCAAAAAGGTGCCCACCACCAGGCCACCGATGGCGACCACGGCCATGGGTGAGAGCCGCTCGATGCCAACGGCCCATTCCTTGGCAATGGGAATCATACCCACGGCGGAAGCGCCGGCGGTCATCAGGATCGGCCGCACCCTGTGCCGGACCGCATCGAGCAGGGCTTCGCGCAGATCCAATCCCTTTTCCATTCCCACCTTGGTAAAATCGACCAGCAGAATACCGTTGTTGACCACAATACCCATCAGGAGAATAAATCCCATGAACGAGGGCATGCAACCGTGCTTACCGGCCAGCATCATGGCCCAGGCCGCGCCGATCACCGCCAGCGGCAGAGAGATCATGATGGCAAGGGGATCAAGAAAGGATTTAAAGGTGATGGCCAGCATCAAAAAGAGAAAGGCAAGCCCCAGGGCCAGGGATTTGCCCAGCCGCTTGAAGGACTCACCCATCTGCTTGATCTCGCCTTCGTAACTTAAATGATAGCCCCGTGGCAGCTCAAGTCCGGCCAGGGCCTTTTTGACATTTTCATGCAGGTGGGTGACGGCAATATTGCCCCGATAGCCAAGCACATCAACGGTGGGCAGGAGCCGCTGGTGGGTCTCGGTCGTGGGCACATACACGGTTTTCAGAGTCGCCACCGAGGCCAGGGGTATGGTTTGCCCGCTTTTTGTCCGAATGGGAATGGCCCGCAGCTCTTCGGTGTCCGCCCGTTGTTGCAACTGAAAGCGCACCCGCACCGGAATGGGATTTTCACCGGTAATCCGCAGCATACCACCGGGTATGCCGCCAACAGCAGCAGCCACCTGATGGGAGATATCAGCGGCGCTCAGGCCATACAACCGGGCCTTGGCCGGGTCGACATCGAGATTGATCCGGGTCGACATACCCTGCCAGCTCCGTTCCGTGCCGGTCAGGCCCCGCACCTTTTGCAGACGGGCCATCACCTTGTCAGCGAGACTGTTCAGCACCGAGGTGTCCGGGCCGGTGATCATCACATCCACGGTTGACCGGATTGATGAAAGCGGTGTTGAGCCAAATACCGTCACATTGGAGGCAATGAGTCCGGGTATTTTTTTCAGGCGGGCGCGAATGCCGCGATTAATGTCATAAATCGTTCGGTCACGCTGGAACCTGTCCACCATATTGACGGTGATGGTTCCCTGCTGCAGCAATCGGGAAGCGCCAAATGATTTTACCCCTGGCTCCGACCCGATCACGGTCGACATATAGAGCATCCATTTTTCCGGGACTTCCCGCTCGATTGCCTGTTCCACCCGGGCGGCGATCTTTTTCATGCCGTCATCATCAACATTGGGCTGGGCCTCAAAATCGACCGAAATAACGCCAGTATCCATCAGCGGCATCAGCTCCTTGCCGAGCATGGGCATCTGGCGGGCGGAAAAGACAAACAGGCCTGCCATGACCAGCAGCACCAGCAACCTGTGGGTGAGTCCCCAGTCAACCAGGGCAATATATCCATGCCGCAACGGATTGAGGACAAAACGCTCAAAGGGGCTGAGCAACCGGGCAATGGGGTCCGGAGCGCCGGGCTTGAGCAGCCAGGGAACCAGTAGGGGAATAATGGTAACCGAAACAATCAGGGACGAGGCAAGGGACACGGACAAGACAACGGTCAGGGGCCGCAGCGTGTTCTGCACGTAACCGCCGATGAACATGATCGGAATCAGGACAATAATTACGCTCAAGGTACCCGCGGTATCGGCGAGCAGGATCTCGGTGGTGCCCTGGGCCGCCACCTTGAGGCCGCCCTTGCCGGTGGCCCGGATATGACGCTCGATATTCTCGATGACCACAATGGCGTCATCGGTCAACAGACCAACGGCAATGATAATGGCGGTCAGGGTCACCATGTTGAACTCAAAGCCCAGCAATTTCATAAAGGCAAAGGTGAGCACATAGGTAAAAGGCAGGGACAGGGCTGTAATAAAGGAAGCGCGCGTGTTGCCGAGAAAGAGCAGGATGACGCACAGGGTCATGATAACCGCATCCCTGAGCGAACTAAGCATGTTGTCCACGGTCAGGTCAATAAGCCGGCCCTGGGTGTCGGTCAGCTCCATGTGGAGCATGGAAAATTCTTTTTTGATCTGCGGCAGATATTTCTGAATCTCGGCAATGACCTCCCGGGCATGGCCGTTTTCACTGCGGAGCAGGGATACGGCCACCGCCGGTTTGCCGTTACCGCGATAGATGGAGGTCGCATCCGCCCTGCCCCAGCCGACCGTGCCGAGATCACCAACCCGGACGTAGGCGCCATGGGCAACCGGCACCATGATGGCGGCTATATCGGCAGGTCCCATGGCCAGGGCCTCGGTCGTCAACAGGTAGCGGTTGCCATGGCGATGGACCAGACCGGTGGGTATGGAAACATTGGAACCGATGAGCGCTGCCGCCACTTCGGCCGGTGTCAGACCATGGGCCGCAAGTTTGTTGCGGTCAAGATCAACGGCCACTTCAATGCGGTCACCGCCGAACACCTCGGCCTCGGCCACACCGGGAATGCCAAGCAGCCGGTCGCGCAGCTGGTTTTCGGCCAGTCTCCGTATACGCGCGGAATCGAGCTGAACACCGGGCGCTGAAGTCAGGCCAAGAACCATCAGAGGACGGGCCGCATCAGTGATCTTGAAAATAAGCGAGTCTTTGACCCCGGCCGGCAACAGGCTCCGCACCCGGCGCAGTTCGGTGAGGACCTTGGTGGCTGCCGTATCAATGTCATTGCCGTATTCAAACTCCACCTGAACGGCTGAGACCTCGTCCCTCGAGGTGGAGGTCACCCGGCGCACGCCGTCGATTGCGGTAAGACGTACCTCGATGGGATGGGTCACCTCGGTGGCCACATCATTGGCCGCCGCCCCCGGCCACTGGGTCACCACTGAAACCACCGGCCTGTTGGTCTCGGGAAACAGGTTCATGGGCAGGGTCACATAGGCAAGGACTCCGGCCACCACTCCGACCAGGGCAACGGCGATAATGGCGTGGGGATAGCGGAGAAACCGCTCCATACCGCTCATGGTAACTCTCCCTGTGCAATGGTGACCGGATCACCATCGTGCAGCTGCAAGAGAACGCTTTCATGGGCAACAACCACCCGATCACCCGCCTTGAGGGCGCCGGTCACCCCAACGCCGTCATGACCCCGCAACAAGACTTTTA
>JALVAI010000488.1 GCA_027011235.1 Desulfobulbaceae bacterium | reverse complement strand
CTCCGAAGATGCTGTTGCCCTTGCCGAAAGAAACTTTGTATTTCACGGTATTGAAAGCCGGTGCAAGGTTTTTACCGGCGATCTGTTTGCTGCCTTTGATGACCAGGATGTTATGGGAAAGATGGATCTCATCACCTGCAATCCTCCCTATATTTCAACGGCCAGAGTCGGTGAAATGGAGCATGAGATTCATGACCATGAGCCATCTCTCGCCTTTGACGGCGGTGCCTTCGGGATTAAAATTCTTCATCGTCTCATAAAAGAGGCGCCAGGTTACCTGAAAGAGTCTGGCTGGCTTGCATTTGAAGTCGGTCTGGGGCAGGGTGAGGCAATGATAAAACGCATGCAAAAGAAATACTCATACAGCGAGGTGACACCGCTTGTGGATGAGAATGGAGAAATCCGGGGCATTATTGCCCGCAATGGAGGCGCGAAGTGAAACAGGAACCAACCGAGTATCGTTTATGTTCCCGCTGTATACTACCCAGCACCTTTCCGGGTATTTCTTTTGACGACAAGGGCGAGTGCACATACTGCCAGCGTTATCGCGGCCATAAGGCCAACCTGGCAAAGAAAAAAAAGTATGAACAGAAATTTCTTGATTTACTCAAGAAGCATAAAAAAACAGATACCTATGATGTAATTGTTGCTTACAGCGGCGGCAAGGATTCCACCTACACCCTGGATGTTCTGGTGAACCGCTATGGATTACGGGTATTGGCCCTGACCCTTGATAATACCTTTATCTCGCCCCGGGCCGAGGAAAATATCCGCACGGTCTGCGGAGCGCTCGGGGTGGATCTGATGATCGTTCGACCTGCCCGCAAGCTGCTGCGCAGGATCTTTTCCACCGCAGCCGGCCGGGAATTGTATTCGGCAAAAACACTTGAACGGGCGTCCACCATCTGCACCAGCTGCATCAGCTTTGTCAAAGGGATAGTTCTGCGTACAGCTCTGGAAAAGGAAATCCCCTTTATCGGCTATGGCTGGTCACCGGGGCAGGCGCCTGTGCAGGCCTCGGTGATGCGCACCAATGCCGCCTTGATGCGCAATGCCCAGAAAGCGACCCTGCAACCGCTGGTCGAGATAGCAGGAAATGCTATCCTGCCCTTTTTTGTGACGGAAAGACAGTTTGAGCAAACGGAGAAATTTCCCTGGAACGTGCATCCCCTTGCCTTTCTTCCCTATGACGAAGAAAAGATAGTTGAGCGGATCAAACAGTTTGGCTGGGAAAAGCCGGATGATACCGATCCCAATTCCTCCAACTGCCTGCTCAATGCCTATGCCAACCAGATCCACCGCATGCGGTATAATTTTCATCCCTATGTCTGGGAGATCGCCAATATGGTCCGGGAAGGCGTCATGACCCGGGAAGAGGGGATAGAGAAGATAGAGCCGCCTGAAGTTGAACACATGGTCATGTATTCAAAAGATATTTTGGATAAGTGTTCATGATGGTTTTGTGCAATGCCTTTTCTGGCGTCATCCCCGAGATTGTTTCGTCGGGGACGGGTCGTCATCCCCGAGTTTTTTTTGTCGGGGATCCAGATAGATGCCTGGCCATATAATCCATACTGGATTCCCGCCCAACAGATTGTGGGAATGACGGAATTGGAAGATTGATGGAAATAAATAGAGCTTGTTATCATTGATCAGGACTTGAAAACCATGAGCTCTCAGCTGGATAATTTCGGACCACTTCCACCTGACCTGTATCGATTTTTCTGGGAATATGATCAGCAGCGCATTGATATCCGCAAACATCGCGAATTGATCATGACCAGGATTATGGCAAGGGGAGACTGGCGGGCCATGACCTGGTTGCGAAAGGTTTATTCAGAAAAAAAAATAAGGGAGTATTTGTTCAGGAAAGGCTGGAAAATTCTCCCTCCACGGGAACTCAATTACTGGGCTCTGGTGGCCGGTGTTTCAGACCGGAAAAGAAGAGCTCTGTTGGAAAAGGCAAAAAAATCAGATCCTGTCTGGAGAAATCGTCTTGGTCATTGATGTCCTGAATGAACAACAAAAAGAAATACTGCCTAAACTTGCTGACGCATTAACCGGCACAGATTTGTACCTGGCAGGGGGGACGGCCCTGGCGCTGCAGGTCGGGCATCGACCGTCAATAGATTTTGACTGGTTTGGTGACAAAATAGGTGATCCGGAAATTTTGTTTCGCAGGTTAAGGGGTGCAAATCTCGATTTTATTATTTTAACCAGTACGTTTGAAACATTATATCTTGAGGTAGAGACGGTCCAGGTGAGTTTTATCGGGTATAGCTACCCCATGCTCAATCCTTTGTGTCAATTGGATGAATATGGCATCCAAATGGCGGGTCTTGATGATATCGCCTGCATGAAATTGTCTGCGGTCACAAATCGTGGCGCACGCAAAGATTTTATCGATCTTCATTATCTCGTTTCGCATCATCGGCCTCTTGAGGAATACCTGCAATTGTTTCAGAAAAAATTTCAACAACAGGACGTCGGGCATGTTATCAGGAGCCTGGCATACTTTGAAGATGCGGACCAGGAGCCGGAAATCAGTATGTTTACCGACATTCCCTGGATACATATGAAAAATGATTTTGAACTGTGGGTGAAAGCTGTTGGTTGATTGTTCTTTCAATAAGGTTCGTGCCCCATCCCCGAGTTCTTTGGTCGGGGATGGGTCGTCATCCCCGCAAGGTAATGCGTCATTCCCGAGGTTAGTTAGTCGGGAACGGGGATCCAGAGAAATGCAAATGCATGATTACAGGATGTTTACTGGATTCCCACCCAACAGACAGCGGGAATGACGAAAAGGGCAGGCCGTGGGAATGAATAATCGTTATGTCGTACCAGCAGCGGAACAACAAAGAGTGTTCTTGTGGTGCCGCGCAACATACGTGGTGCTGCACATCATCCGGCGTTCTGCGCCATTTTCAGATAAACCAGCAAGCATTAACAGCCCAACGAGCTATGAAAATCAACAGGTTACGTTAAAAAACACACGTGAACCAATTTTCAGATAACCCTCAAGAATACGTTTACAATCTCATAAAAAGGAAAATACCGTATGAACATCACCATGATCGGAACAGGTTATGTCGGCCTGGTAACCGGAACCTGTTTTGCCGAATTCGGCCATCACGTCACCTGTGTGGATAAACTGACGGACAAGATAAAGCAACTTAATGCGGGTCAAATTCCCATCTACGAACCGGGCCTTGATGCCCTGGTCGCAAAAAACCGCCAGGAAGAACGTCTGCGATTCACGACCGATATTTCAGGCGCTGTTGCCGGAGCCGATGCGGTTTTTCTCGCTGTTGGCACGCCCACATCCCGGCGGGGCGACGGATATGCCGATTTGACCTATGTGTACGAAGCCTCAAAAGAATTGGCCGGCCATCTGCAGGGATATACAGTTATTGTGGATAAAAGCACGGTGCCGGTGGGAACCGCCCGCCAGGTCTCCCGCATCATTAGGGAGGCGAACCCTAAAGCCGACTTTGATGTTGCCTCAAATCCGGAATTTTTGCGCGAGGGCGCGGCAATAACCGATTTCATGCGTCCCGACCGGGTGGTCATTGGTGTGGAAAGCGACCGGGCGGAACAGGTCCTGCGGGAGATTTACAAACCGCTTTATCTGAGGGATTCGCCAATCGTCAGCACCACTGTTGAAACGGCGGAGTTGATCAAGTACGCTGCCAATGCCTTTCTGGCCGTTAAAATCAGCTTTATCAATGAAATGGCCAATGTCTGTGAGGCCGTCGGTGCCGATGTCACGGCCCTTGCCAAGGGCATTGGCATGGATGGCCGGATCGGGTCCAAGTTCCTCCACCCCGGCCCCGGTTACGGAGGTTCCTGTTTTCCAAAGGATACCCTGGCCCTTATGCGGATCGTTCAGGAATATGGCGAAAGCGTCCGCATTGTCGAGGCCGCCGTCGAAGTCAACTCGGCCCAGAAGGCGCGAATGGTGAAGAAAATCCGTGACGCACTTGGCGGGTCTGAAACCGGAAAAACAATCGCCGTTCTCGGTCTGACCTTTAAGCCGGAAACCGATGATATGCGAGAGGCTCCGGCGGTGTCCATCCTGCCGGCCCTGCTTGAAAAGGGAGCAACTATCAGGGCCCATGATCCCCAGGGCATGGAAGAGGCAAAAAATTACCTGCCCGAAGGAATTCACTACGTGGCCGATGCCTACGAGGCCTGCACCGGCGCCGATGCCGTGGTCCTGATGACTGAGTGGAACCAGTACCGGGCCCTGGATCTTGACCGTATTGCCTCGTTGCTTAACGAAAAAATCTTTGTTGACCTGCGCAATGTTTATGATCCCGATACCATGAAAGATAAAGGATTTGCCTATGTCGGAGTTGGGAGATAAGCAGGGTGTTGCCCATGATGTGTCGTTATTCCCGAGGTCAGTAGTCGGGGACGGAACGTCATCCCAGAGGTAATGCGTCATTCCCGAGGGTAGTTAGTCGGGAACGGGGATCCAATTAGATGCCTGGCCATATGCTCCATATTGGATTCCCGCCCAACAGACCACGGGAATGACGAAATGGAGAGATCGTGGGAATGACGGGCTATGGGTAGAGCTCAAAGATGATAAAATGGACTGACGCAGGGAATGATACATTGAACTATCTGCTTACCACCTTTGTCCAGCTTGAGTGAATTCAAAATCAAATTTAATGTAATGGCCCAAAGGCTTTTTAGGGAGATCTTGCATGCCGACTCGGCGTATACAATGGATTGATAGTGCAAAGGCTTTAGCGATCTTTCTGGTCGTGATGGGCCATTTCCTTGATCCTTCTTCCGTCCTTCGGACATACATCTATACCTTTCATATGCATTTATTTTTCTTTGTTTCCGGTTTTGTATTCAGGAAACAAGGATCATATCTGCAGTTCGTTGGAAAACGGGCCTGGACCTTGCTATTGCCCTATTTTATCTTTTCACTGTTGAAATATGTATATACGCTATTGAAACATAGATACGGCAGAGCACCGGGATTACAT